>JBKJSR010000574.1:0-8244 GCA_046594355.1 Bryobacter sp. | reverse complement strand
GCCGCCAGTCGGCTTAAACAAGAAGACCTCCTCGCCGTCCATCTCGATTGCGATCCGCTGCTCGCTGCACAAGCTGCAGCCCTCCGCGAACTCGGCCGTCCCCTGATCGCACTTATCGCTGAAAGAGAAAATTCTTATCTCAACCTCCGCGCTCGCGCCGAACTCGCCGCCAGTCTCGCGGTCGTGCGCTACGTGGCAATCGGCGAGATCGAAGGCGCGCTCGACCTGCGCACGCAGGAAGCCGCATGGCGTCTTGAACTCGAAGGTCTTGTCCTCGCAATGTGCGAGGCAAAGTAAAGCCTTGGAAAAAATCCTCGTGGTCCGGCTGGGTGCAATGGGAGACATCCTCCACACCATGCCGGCAGTCCAGCGCCTGCGCGACCTTTGGCCAAAGGCCGAGATCACCTGGGTGCTCGAACCAAAATGGATGCCGCTGCTGCACGGTACAGCGCTCGCCGATCACTTCTTGCCCCTCGACCGCCGCAGCCCGCTTAGCGTCTGGATCGCCGCCAAATGGTTGCGCCGCTGGCAGCCCGATCTCGCCATCGACTTCCAGGGCCTCATCAAAAGCGCACTTACCGCTC
This sequence comes from Bryobacter sp., assembly GCA_046594355.1. Lineage (GTDB taxonomy): Bacteria > Acidobacteriota > Terriglobia > Bryobacterales > Bryobacteraceae > Bryobacter. The sequence goes on along the minus strand of JBKJSR010000574.1, from coordinate 7,660 downwards.
TTGTCAGCGGTGCCGGCCGCCGCATCGGCTTCAGCGATACGCAATTGCGCGAACGCGAAGCAGGCGTCTTTTACACCGAAGCATTCACTGCGCAAAGCGCTCATGTCGTGGCGCGAAACCTCGAACTCGTCTCCAGCCTCGGCATCGCGCAATCCAACGCAACACTCCGTGGTCCCGCTGGTTTTCCCGAAGGAAAGCTGCCCGAAGGCGACTTCGTCCTCGCCGCCCCCTACGCCGGTTGGAAGTCCAAACAATGGCCCGTCGAACGCTACATCGAAATCGGCAAACGCCTCGACCAGTCCTTTGGCTACAAGCTCGTGCTGAACGTCATGCCCGCAAACGAAATCCCCCCGAGCGAATTCCTCTGGCGTCACGAGAGCGGCATCGATGGACTTATCCATGCCACCCGCCGCGCCCGCGCCGTGCTCGGTCTCGATAGTGGCCCGCTCCATCTGGCCGCCTTGCTCGGCAAGCCCGGCGTCGCCCTGTTCGGGCCAACAGACCCAGCGCGCAACGGCCCTTACGGCTCTAGCATCCGCGTGCTGCGCACCTACGGCGCGGCCACCACCTACAAGCGCGGTACAGAACTGGACGACAGTATGTTGCAGCTCGACACCGATCGGGTCTGGACAAGTCTCGAAGAGGTGTTGCGATGAGAAAGCATCGATTCCCCAAGCCCTATGCAGATTTCGTCATGCGAATGCGCGTGCCCAGCGGCTTCCTGCTCGGCCTGTGTTTCGGCCTGCTCGCCACCCCCACCCGCGAGAGCATCCTCTACGGCACACTGCTCGCTTTGCCCGGCCTGGGCATCCGTGCCTGGGCCGCCGGCCACCTCAAAAAAAATCAGGACCTTGCCTCCGGCGGCCCCTATGCCTGGACACGCAACCCCCTATATCTCGGCACGCTACTCACTGCTCTCGGCCTCGCCATCGCCGCCCTCAGTTGGACGGTCTTTCTGGCCGTTCTGCTCGTCTTCGCCTTCGTCTATCTGCCCGTCATCGAACAGGAAGAACAACATCTCATTAAACTCTTTCCCGGCTATGGGGCTTATGCGGAACGCGTCCCCCTGCTCTGGCCCAAGCCTCCTTTGCGTTCTGGTGAAGGCTACTTCGAACCCGCAATGTACTTAAAGAATCAGGAATGGAAGGCCGGGCTCGCCTTCCTCATCGGCATGGGGTACCTGCTTTGGAAAACCTGAGCGTCGTTCTTGTTTCTCCGCGTAACCCGCTCAACATCGGCGCGGCCAGCCGGGCCATGGCGAATTTCGGCTTCCCCGATCTTCGCCTCGTCGAAGCCTATCGCGTCGCCGCCGATGAGGCCCGTAGCGGTCCCCACGCCGAAATCGTGTTGCGCGATTCCCGCGACTTTCCAACCCTCGCCGCAGCAACGGCCGACGCAACGCTCGTCATCGGCACTACCTCTGCCCGCAAGCGCGACGTCCAACTTGATATCAAGCGGCTTGAAGACGCTGCAGTCGCCGTCAAGCAGCACTCCGGCCGCATCGCCGTCCTCTTCGGCAGTGAAAAGTTCGGCCTATCGAACGAAGACATGTGCCACTGCCACTGGCTCGTGCGCATCCCCACCGTCGAAGGCGCATCCAGCATGAATCTCGGCCAGGCAGTCGCCCTCACCCTCTATGAAATGGTCCGCCAAGCCCCGCAAATTAGCGCGGTCGAGAGCGAAGAGAAAATCGCCCCCGCCGGTATGCTCGACGAGTTCACCGACCGGCTTTACGAAGCTTTACAACTCTCCGGCTATGTTCACACGCAAAATATCAATGAGAAGCTGCGGCGATTGGCGCGACGCATGCACTTGAGAGAAACAGACGCCGTGATGTGGCTCGGGATCGTACGGCAGATTCTGTGGAAGCTCAAGAGAGAAAATTAGATTATGACAAGAGTGGAATTGCAATACGACCTGGTCCAGCCTTTGAGCGAAGCAGGGTATGAGAGACTATCGCGCCTGTTGAGCGTCTATGGATTGATGGGTGTGAAACTCAGACAGGATCTGACTGGCATGACGGTGGAGTATGATGCCACCCGCCTCAATCCCGATGGCGTCGACCGTGTACTCATGTCCAACGGTTTGTCCGTCAAGCGTATCGTGTGAGCGAAGCAAAAGGAGTAGGAAGATGCGTCTGATCATCGCGCTTGGTTCGGCAATGGCCCTGTTCGGCGAACAGCAACAACAGGTCCCGCAGCAAAGCGTCCCCGACCCGTCCATCAAACTTGGACGCATCACGGGCAAAGTGCTGAACGCGATCACCGGCGAACCCGTGCGCAAAGCCACTGTCTCACTGCAACCCGCGGGTGGCCAACAAGGCGGCCAACAAGGCGGCGGCCAAGCCCGGGGCTTCAGCGCCGCAACCGACAACGCCGGTGCCTTCGTCTTCGAGAATGTCAGCCCCGGCAACTACCGTCTCTCCGGCGAAAAGACCGGCTTCATCCGCTCCAATTTTGGCGGGCGCGGCGGCGCGATCGGTTCTGAACTCGCCATCGCCGCCGGAACCGAAAAGGCCGATGTCATTGTGCGAATCACCCCGCAGGGCATCGTCAGCGGCCGGATCCTCGACGAAGATGGAGAGCCGATGGAAGGCGTTTTCATCCAACTCCTCCGTCCCCAATACTTCGCCTCGCAGCGCCGCATCATGGGCGCAGCCGGCGGCCAGACCAACGACCGTGGCGAGTTCCGCGTTACCAATGTCGCTCCCGGCAAGTACTATCTGCAAGTCCAGCGTATGAACAATGGCAACATGCCCCTCCAGCAGGGCAAAGAGGAATTCGGTTATCCCAAACTGTTCTTTCCAGGGGTCGAAACAATCGAGCAGGCGCAGCGCGTCGAAGTGGGTGCCGGGCAGGAAGTTAGCAACCTGCAAATGGCCTTGCGAAAGATTCGTGTCTATCGCGTAAGAGGCCATGTCCCGGGCATCGCCGCTCCCGCCGTTCAGCAGCCCGGGGTACAAGGCGGCGGTCGCCGTGGCGCCAACGGAATGGTGATCCAACTCCGTCCCGATGGCGGGTCGAGCGACATGATCGGGCCAGGCTTCGGCCCCGGCATGAATGGCGGCCAAGTCCGTGCCGACGGCAACTTTGAAATCGCCGGCGTCTCTCCCGGTGCTTACAAACTCACGCTCTCCTCTTTCGGCGAAGGCCGTCCCAAAGTCGTCGGCTCCCTGAAACTCAGCGTCGGCAACGACAATGTCGAAGGTGTCGTTCTGGCCCCTTCTCCACTCGTCTCGGTCCAGGGAAAAATCGTGGTCGAGGGCGACAAGACGGCGGTCAATATGAAGAGCGTCCGCGTGCAGTTGATGCCGCTCGACATGGGCGGCATGGGCTTCAATCCTCCGATTGAAGTCGCCGTGGATGGCAGCTTCAGCGCCACCGAACTCTCCCAGGACAAATACCGCATCATGGTTACGCCAGGCGCGGCGGCCTACGTCAAGGCCGTCACTGTCGGCGGCCAGAACATCCTCGATACCGGCATCGACCTCTCGAGCGGAGGTGTTGGACCAATGGAAGTTCTGCTGTCCACAAAAATCGCCACTGTCAATGGAATGGTCGAGAAGCAGAAGCAGGACGATGCCCCCGGCTCAGTCGTCATCGCGATCGTCGGCGCTAACAGCGAACTTACGCTGCTCAGCACGGCGAGTGGTCAAAGCGCACTGGCTCGGGTCGACGAAAGCGGCAAGTTCAGCATCGCCAATCTTCCCCCTGGCGAATACAAGCTGATCGCCTTTGAAGAAGTCGATCTCGCCACTGCTTCCGATCCCGAATTCCTTAAAAAATTCGCCGACCGCGCCGCCACTGTAAAGATTGGTGAAGGCGAAAGCAAGAGCGCTACGCTCAAGCAGATCCGCTTCGCCGAAACCAACCCCGCGAGCAATTAAGTAACTCAACGTTTCGCCCCCCGCAGCCAGGCTTAGGGCTTACGCTACGCAAACCTGGATTGTCACCTTGCCTGAGCGCTACATTCCTCAAGCGGGAACTTCCCCTGCAAAAATCCCTGCCAAATTAAACTCTGATATGATCCGCCTAAGTCTTTACAGTTTCTTTACACTGGGGAAATATGCTTCGTCTTGTCACGATTGGTTTGTTTTGTTTTTGGTCCGCCACGGCGCAGGATTATCGGGCCACAATTCTCGGACAGGTGATGGATCCAGGTGGTGCCTCGATCCCAAAAGCGTCGGTCAAAGTCACAAAAAAAGATACTGGCCTGAGCCGCGAGACGATCACAAACGATACCGGCTTCTACACGATTACCGCACTCGACCCCGGCGTCTATGACGTTTCTGTCACAGCTCCAGGCTTCAGCACTTTGCGCCGCAACGACATCACGCTCCTCACTGCGGACAAGTTGAACCTTGCCCTCAAGCTTGAGATCGGACAGGTGTCGCAGGAAGTCGTCGTAGTCGGCCAGCAGGAACTCATCAACACGGCGACGGCCTCGCGCGGACTTGTAATCGACCCCATCAAGATGACGGAAATTCCGCTCAACGGGCGGCAATCCTACATGCTCATGAACCTGGTTCCCGGTGTGCGCTTTACACAACGGCAATTCGGATCCGCAGGTTTTTCGGGAACCCGCGCCTGGGACGTCAACGGCAGTTTCACGATGAACGGCGGCCGCACCGGCACGAATCAATTTCTTTTGAACGGAGCCCCCATCTCGACCGACGGCGCCTTCAACCTGGCACCTAATGTAGAGGCAATTCAGGAATTCAAGGTAATGGTCAATACCTACGATGCCCAGTTTGGCCGCTCCGGCGGAGGCCACGTCAATACCACTCTTAAGGCCGGCACCAACGAATGGCACGGTTCTCTTTTCGAATTCTGGCGCAACCGGATTCTCGATGCCAATGCGACTCAAAATAACGCGGCCGGTCAAAAGCGCGGCTTCCGCAACCAGCATCAGTTTGGGGGCATTGTCGGTGGACCCATCCGGAAAAATAAAGACTTTGTTTTCTTTTCATTTGAAGGCTGGAAAGAACTCACCCCCTTCCCTGTCGTCTCGTCCATTCCTCCCTCAATCCTGCGCGAGGGTCAGAATTTCACGACGCTTGGGATCAGGGTTTACGATCCCCTCACTTCACAATTCTGTACTGCCTCGCTCAACTGCATTACAGGCGGTGTCTTTGCCCGGCAGCAATTTCCGAACAACGCGATTCCAGCCAGCCGGATTTCACCAGTTTCACGAAATTTCCTGAAGCTGTTTCCCCAGGAAAACTTCGTCGGCCCCAATCCCCTAAACCAGAATTTCCTGCGTCCCGATCAACTCGGTCGCTATCGCTATGAGCAACCCATGGCCCGCTACGACAAAGTGATCAACGATAACAACCGCTTCAATTTCGTATTTACCTTTCAGGATGGGTCGGAGTTTCGCGATTCGAATGGGTTGCCCGCTCCCCTATCCACCGGAAACCAGCCGGGCACTGTCCGGCGCGACCAGAATTACATCGCCAACTGGCAGCGCGTAATGTCCCCCACCAGTCTGCTCACGGTTCAGGCATCCTTTAACCGCTTTGAACAGAATTTCCCCGACGTCTCGGATTACGGATTTACTCTCGACAAGCTTGGCATCAAGACTTTGCCTGAGGTCGCCACCTTTCCGTCTCGCCTTGCCCCGCGCATTGAACTCGACACCTTCACCGCTACTATCGGGAATCAGTTTAAAAATTACAGCAACCGCCAGCAGGCAAATCTCCAAATCAACTTGGCTCAAACCGTAAACCGGCACAGTCTGAAGTATGGCTTCGAGGGCGCAATGCTCATGCGGGCGAACACTACTTCAGGTAGACCGACTGGGCTCTTCAACTTCAACGATGTCTGGACTCGTCAATACGCCGGTCGCCGTCAAAATGCTTTCGACGGCTCGTCGATCGCTTCGCTGCTGCTAGGTAATCCGAACAGCGGCTTCATTGATTTCAACGATACGTTTTTCCGTCGCGAACCTTATCTCGCCGGCTTCTTCCAGGACGACTGGAAGGTCAGTCAACGGCTGTCCCTCAACCTTGGGTTGCGTTACGACGTACAGTTTCCTTTTACAGAGCTACACAACAGGGTCTGGAGCGGCTTCGACTTTGAAACGAAGAGCCCCATCTCGGATGCTGTAATCGCGAAATGGAACCAGTTTGCCGGTGCCGATTCCAACTTTCCGCGCCCTCCTCAGTCTCTGCGCGGCGGTCCTCTGTTTGCCGGCGTAAGTGGAAATCCGCGCCGTGCCTATAATTTCGATTTTTCGAATATTCAACCGCGCATCGGCTTGGCTTACCGGATCTTGAACGCAACAGTCATTCGTACCGGCTTCGGAATATTCCACCGCACGGCAACTCAAAATGGGCAGACCACAGGCTTCTCGCAATCTACCCCCTACATCAATTCTCTCGATGCAGGCCTCACGCCTTCTTCCTCCTTGACCGGCCGCTACTCGCTCGAAAATCCTTTTCCAGACGGTCTCGTCGCGCCCTCCGGCTCACGTCTTGGGCTTCTGACCAACGCCGGGAGAGACGCCAATTACGATGGCCGCCAACGGATGATTCCCCGGACTTTTCAGTGGTCGTTCGGCATCGAGCACCAGTTACCTTTTGGCTTCGTGATCGATGCCTCTTACATCGGGAGTAAGACGAACAAGGAGCCGCGAGCCATTCAGCTCTCCCGCCCCGGTGAAGACATCTATGATGCGGCCCGTACAAATCCTACCTTCTGGCAATCGAGAGTCCCCAATCCTTTCTTCGGGGTCTTGCCTGCCAACACTGGCCTGGGTGCCTCTCCGGATGTCTCCCGTTTCGACCTTCATCGCCGTGTGCCTCAGTTCACGGGAATTCAGCAGTTCACCAATCCCTGGGGAAACACCCGCTACCATGGCTTTCAGGCCAAACTGGAGAAGCGCATGTTACCGGGTAGCCGCCTTGCCGGCTTTACTTATGTGCTGAACTACACCTGGTCCAAGCAGCTTGAAAACTTCCTGCGCGAGGAATTTGCCTTCGACTTCAAGCGCTTCAACAATATGGGCAATCAGTTGACCGATATCGATGTCCGGCAACAGGTAACGATGGCGGTAGTTTATGAAATTCCGATTGGCAAAGGACGCAGTCACTTTTCGAGTTTGAACAGAGTGGCGGATCTGGCTTTCGGTGGCTGGAATACGAACATGATGCTCGACTGGAATTCGGGCGTTCCCACAGGGCTGAACACGGGCTGGGATTTCTCTTGTGCCGATTATCAAAACCCGGCTCAGAGTTCAGGTGCCTGGTTCAACAATACGCGTTCCTGCTACACACAGCGGGCACCTTTCACTTTGCGCCAGCTTACGGCCCGGCACGGAAACATCACGGACCCGACAGCCGTGCAGATCAATCTTTCGCTCGCCAAAAAGATCCGCTTCGGCGAAAGGGTATCGATGGAGCTGCGTGGAGAAGCTTTCAACGCTTTCAACACGCCGATTCGGCAGGGTCCCAACACAGACCCGAATAGTACTCAATTCGGCATACTGCCGGTTACGCAATTCAATTTTCCGCGCAATGTCCAGCTCGGCGCAAGGATTCGTTTCTAGGGCGAAACCCGCCCTGGCACCTGAACATCGGCAAGCCAGGAACGGACCCTCCGCATGAAACTTTTCGAGCACCCGGATTTCTAACAGGCGAAGCCAAGGCACCGGACACTAC
>JBKJSR010000235.1:0-12293 GCA_046594355.1 Bryobacter sp. | reverse complement strand
GGCCAAAAGATAGAAGCGCCCTTCAATGCTGCGGGCCTTTGCCAACCATTCGTTGCCGCCCCAGATCGGCATCGCAACCACTTCCGCGCCTTGCATGGCCAGCGCCTTTGCCGGTTCGGCAAAGAAAACGTCGTAGCAAACCAAGATGCCCAATTTGCCAAAGTCTGTCGTAAAGACCGGCAGTTGCGAGCCCGGGGATAGACCGCGCTCAATCTCCTCGCGCGGCAACATCACCTTGCGATATTTGCCTGCCAGTTTGCCCCTGCGATCCAGCAGGATCGCAGTGTTGTAGAGGAATTCGCCTTCGCGCTCGTAGATGCCAGCGACAATGTAGGTCTTCTTCTCTCGGGCCAGCTCACCCAAAATTCGCGCCGTGTAGCCGTCCGCGGGCTCAGCAACTTCCGCATATTTTTTGAGGCTCCCTACGCCCGTAACCCCTTCACCAAACACGATCAGGTCCACGGGCTTCTGAATCTGCGAGCGGGCTACATCGACCAGCTTGCGGATATTCGCTTCCCCGCCCTCTACATTGGAAGGCCGAAAGTTTACACTTGCCAAACGGGCCAGGCGCGGTTTGGGGGCGGCAGCCAACTCGAGCGCCGGCTTTCGAAACACGACTGCGCCTCGATCTGCGTTGTAAAGCCAAAGCTGCAACTCGGCAAAGCGGGCATCGGGAGGGGCCTGAACTTCTTCCCAAACGCGGGTCCAGGGGCCGGACTTTTCTTCGCGCCAGGCATATTCCGGCTCGCCCACGCGGTTCGAATTGCCGTCCTTCCATTCGAGGCGAACGAGCACCTGGTTCTGCGGTCTGCTTAATCCCTCGACCTGATACTCGGCTTCAAAGCGAAACCAGAGGCCGGGTTGAATGCCTTTATGCGACTTGACCCACCCTCCGAATGCGGCAGGGCTGGCAGCCGCTGACAGGGTCAAACCGCCGTCGGGCAGCCTGCTTCCGGCCGGCTTCTGTTCGAGCCTGGGACTCCAGATTTTCCATTCTTCACGATTGCTATCCGCCTCCTGGGCAGGCAAAAGAACAGCACCGACAATCCAGGCTATCGAAAGAATCCATCGACTCAAGCGACTTCGTTTCCCCATCACAACCTCCAACAAGCTAAATTAAGAATTAGATTCCCCTCAGCAATGATTACCACCAAGCCAGAGATTCAGGTCGACGTCCACTCACAAGAGACGTCCGAGTGGCTGGAAGCCCTCGACCAAGTTGTCGACGTTACAGGTCCGGAGCGCGCCAGCGAACTACTGCAGCAGCTTATGACCCGCGCGGCGCAGTTGGGCGTTACCGCCCCGTTGCGTTTGAACACGCCCTATATAAACACAATTCCCGTCTGGGAGGAAGTGCCCTACCCCGGCGATCTTGAAATCGAACGGCGCATTAAAGCGCTGGTTCGATGGAACGCCATGGCGATGGTGGCGCGAGCCAACAAGTACGACGATGGCATCGGCGGACACATATCGACCTTCGCCTCGCTGGCGACGATTTCCGAAGTCGGATTTAACCATTTTTTCCGCGGTTCGATTGGAGCTGCAGATGGCTCAACCCAACCAGGCGATTTTTTGTATTACCAGGGTCACGCTTCACCCGGCGTGTACTCGCGAGCTTTTCTGGAAGGAAGATTCACCGAAGAGCATTTGATCAACTTTCGTCACGAACTGCGTGATCATGCCGGCCTCTCCAGCTATCCGCACCCCTGGCTCATGCCTGACTTCTGGCAGTTTCCAACGGTATCGATGGGTCTTGGTCCGATCAATTCGATCTACCATGCCCGCTTTCTCCGCTACCTTGAGAACCGCAACCTCATTCCGGTCACCGACCGCAAAGTGATCATGATCGGCGGCGATGGTGAAACGGACGAGCCGGAATCGCTGGGTGCGCTAACGCTCGCCTCGCGTGAAAAGCTCGATAACCTCATCTTCATCATCAACTGCAACCTGCAGCGCCTGGACGGCCCGGTCCGTGGCAACGGTTCCATCATTCAGGAACTGGAAGGTGCCTTCCGCGGGGCTGGCTGGAACACGATTAAGTGCCTGTGGGGTTCGAACTGGGATCCCCTCTTCGCCAAAGACAAGTCCGGCATTCTCATTAAGCGCATGGCCGAATGCGTCGATGGCGAATACCAGAACTTCAAGGTCAAGGGGCCTGCCTACGCCCGCAGTGAATTCTTCGGCAAGTACCCTGAACTGGCAGAACTCGTCGCCGATATGAGTGATGAACAGATCGGCAACCTCAAGCGCGGTGGTCACGATTCCGTAAAGGTCTACAACGCTCTCAAGCGTGCCTACGAATACCGTGGCGGCCCCACCGTCATCCTCATGAAAACCATCAAGGGCTACGGCATGGGCGAAGCGGGCGAAGGCAAGAACGTGGCCCACAACCAGAAGAAGCTCAACGAGAGCGAGCTTGAGTATGTTCGCAAACGCTTTAATATTCCTGTCCCCGCCGAAGCCACAATGACTGCCAGCTTCTACAGACCGGAAGAAAACTCTCCGGAAGCTTTATACATCAAGAAGCAGCGCGCAGCCATGGGCGGACCCATCCCGGCGCGTAACGAGGGCAACTGGTCCCTCGCAGCGCCACCCATGACTTCCTTCACGGAATCGATGGAAGGTTCCAGCGGTCGTCCCGCATCCACTACCGCCGCCTTTGTCGGCCTCCTGAAGACCCTTCTCAAAGAGAAGAGCCTCGCTAAATATCTGGTGCCCATCGTCCCCGACGAAGCTCGCACCTTTGGCATGGAATCGCTGTTTCGTCAGGTCGGCATTTACGCCAGCCAAGGGCAGCTCTATAAACCCGTCGATGGTGACATGTTCCTTTACTACAAGGAATCGCGTGATGGCCAGATTCTCGAAGAAGGCATCACCGAAGCGGGATCGATGGCCAGCTTTACCGCCGCCGGCACGGCCTACGCCAATCTCAACACGCCGATGATCCCCTTCTACATCTACTATTCGATGTTCGGGTATCAGCGTGTTGGCGACCAGGTTTGGGCCTTCGCCGACGCACGCGGCAAGGGCTTCATGATTGGCGGCACAGCAGGCCGATCCACGCTGAACGGAGAGGGGTTGCAGCATCAGGATGGCCATTCGCAGATGCTTTTTAGTGTCGTTCCCACCTGCCAGTGTTACGACCCGGCTTACGCTTACGAACTTGCGGTCATTATCCAGGACGGCATTCGCCGTATGTATGAGAATCGCGAACATGTTTTCTACTACGTCACCTGCTACAACGAAAACTACCCGCAGCCTCCACTGCCGACCGATGTTCCGGATATCGAGGATGGCATTCGCCGTGGTATTTACAAGCTGCGCAAGTCTTCTGTTGGAGACGCCGTGATTCAGCTCTGGGGCTCTGGGCCCATGCTCAACGAAGCTCTGCGGGCGCAGGAGATTCTTGCGCAGAAATACAATGTAGCGGCAGACGTCTGGTCCGTGACGAGCTACGTCAATTTGCGCCGCGACGCAGTTGAAGTAGAACGCTGGAATCGTCTGCATCCGAATGAAGCGCCACGCCGCCCTCACGTACAACAGGTGCTCGATGGATCGAACGGGCCGATCATCGCTTCGAGCGAATACATGAAGGTTTTGGCCGATCAGCTTGCCCCCTGGCTGGGTGGCCGACTCACCGCGCTTGGCACGGACGGCTTTGGCCGGTCGGAGAATCGCGAATATCTTCGCCGCTTCTTTGAAATCGACGCCGAGTCCATTGCCGCCGCAGCGCTGTCCAGCCTTGCCCGTGAAGGTAAGATGGATGCTAATGCTGCCGCACAAGCGATTCGCGACCTTGGCCTCGATTCAGAGGCCCAAAACCCGGCTACTCGGTAGCCTTGTTCTCCTTGCTGTTTCCGGCTTTAGCGCCGATACCGCGCTAGACCGTTACGTCAAGGCTCCAGACTCTTCTTACAAATGGAACGCCGCCGGCTCAACCACAGTCAGCGGCGTTTCCATTACATTGCTCGAAATGACGAGCCAGACCTGGCGTACGGAAATGGAAGTCGACAAGCCCGTATGGAAACACTTCCTTCAGGTCTATAAGCCGGCAAACGCCAAGCCTGGCCTGGCGCTGCTTTGGGTCTCCGGTGGCAACAACCGGGGCACTCAACCGAATGCCGATCCGCTCATGATCGCGATCGCCAAAGACAGCGGCATGATCACCGCCGAACTGCGGCAGATTCCAAGTGAGCCACTCACCTTTGCCGGGGAAACCAAGGCCCGGAGCGAGGACGGCATCATCGCTTACACGTGGGACAAATTCTTGAAGGGGGGCGATGAGCAATGGCCGTTGCGCCTGCCGATGACCAAAGCCGGAGTGCGCGCCATGGACACCGTCACCGCCTTTCTCAAAACGAAAGAAGGCGGGGAGTTGAATATCGACCGCTACATTGTCGGAGGCGCGTCGAAACGCGGATGGACCACCTGGACGATCGGTGCAGTGGACAAGCGCGTGGTTGCGATCGCTCCCATGGTGATCGACTTGCTGAACATGGTGCCGAGCTTTGAACACCACTATCGTTCTTATGGGTTTTGGGCACCGGCGATTCAGGACTACGTTGATATGCGCATTCCCGATTCATTCCAGACCAAGCGATTCAAGGAATTGATGAAAATTGAGGAGCCCTACGAGTATCGCGACCGGCTCACGATGCCGAAGCTGCTCATCAACTCGGCCGGCGACGACTTCTTCCTCCCCGACAGCTCACAGTTTTACTACAAGAAGCTGAAGGGCGAGAAGCACATCCGCTACATGCCGAACACGCGGCATAACCTCGAACCAACTGGGGTGGTTGCGAGTCTGGTCGCCTTCATGGATTCGATCGCCAGTAACCGGCCGCGTCCCGAATTCGAATGGAAGGTGAGCAAGGCGGATGGCGCAATCGAGGTCAAGACAAAACAGGTACCGAAGGAAGCAAGGCTCTGGCAGATCACGAACGCGAAGACCCGCGACTTCCGGCTTACTACGACAGGCGCGAAGTGGAGTTCGGAGAAAGTGGCTCTCACCGATGGAAAATACACCGCCCGTGTTCCCAAGCCCGCAAGCGGGTACACCGCCTTTTTCGTCGAGATAATTTATGAGTCGGGTTCCAAGCATCCGCACACCTTCACAACGGAAGTGAGTGTTGTGCCCAATATTTATCCCTTCGCCTCGCCGAAACCAGGCGACGGATTGCCGCCAAAGTCATAAGGGTGGATGCGTCCCAGTATTTCGACCGCCAAGTCCGGCTCGGTATAGAGGAGGCAGCGTAACGGCTGTAGGCATACGAACGCATTTAAGTGGTCTCGGTACTAGCAGGATAGGTATAGCCCGCGTTGACTGGCAATTCGCTTATTGCCGGGACAGGCCGAGGCGGCTTTAGCATTGAATTGCTTCGCAAATACCCTGCGCCTAAATGACTCGAAGGGCCGAGAATATGAAGCTTGGCGTCGAGCCGTGTTTGGGGTAAGCCAAATGCCAGATTAAGGATGAAACGTTCTCTTGAGTCCAGGGTCTATTTCATAGAGAATTCATGTTGACCGCTTATCCTATGCGAACGATGCTTTTTTCTTTTTACGTGCCCATCTTGGCACTGTTTGCGCAACAGAGTACCAGTATTGCCGATGAATCCCGTGCGCCAATGTCAATCAGGACTCAGACCACGGGCAACTGTAAACTCGCCATTAGCGGCGAGGCGTGGGTTGGACGCCAGACGATCAAAGGGGGCTTCATACAGGTTCGGGACCTTAGCGGATCCGGCATCACAGCAGTCTCTGGTGTGTTGCGCTTTCAGTTCGCCAACGGGCGATATCAGGACCAGATCTGGCGTCACGAGACGATTGGCTTTCCGGTCGCCAACCTCAAGCTTGCTCCAGAAGAAATGCAGTTCTCGACAGGCTTGACATCTCCAGCACGGATTGAAGGCCGTGTGCTGGGCGTCTATTTTCATAACGGTGAAATCTGTGGCGAAACTGGGCAGGCAGTTAGAGAGCGGCATAGCAGGACGATCGAAGATGCACACAAGGATGCCGAAGAGGTGCTGAAGCTTTCAAGAACACTCTCTTCAGCAGCGTTTTTACAAGCCGTGCGCGATGGAGTGTTGCCCAATGGACCCTACGCACGAGTGTCCGTGGCTTCATCAAACTCGATGCTGCGGTCCAGACTGATCGGACCCGATGGAAAATTAATCGGTGAGTACAAGGAATGGATCAAACGCTGGCGAGAGTCTTTCAAGCCTGCCAAACCAGTTCACCAGACACGATAGTCGCTACTGCCCGTCCGGTAAAGGCGGTCGCGTCGAAGGGCGAATTGCGCGACTTGGACGGGGACTTGTTGACATCGTAGGTCCACTTCGATTGCGGATCGAGGATCGTCACGTCGGCTGGTAAGCCCGGCGACAGAGATCCTCTGTTCAGCTTCAGGATCGAAGCCGGGCCGGTAGTAAACAATTCGATCATGCGCTGGATCGAAATGTGGCCTGGATGAACCAGGCGCTCGAAAGTAATGCCAATGGCAGTTTCGAGACCGAGAATGCCGAAGGGGCAGCGTTCGAATTCCTGCATCTTGTCGGTGACACTATGGGGCGCGTGGTCGGTTGCGATGGCGTCGATTATGCCTGCCTTGATGCCTTCGATCATTGCTTCGACATCGTGCGAGCAACGAATGGGCGGCTTCATTTTGTAATTTGAATCGTAAGGAATGATCTCGAGATCGTGAATCGCGAAGTGGTGCGGGGTGACTTCACAGCTCACGCGCAGACCACGCCGTTTCGCCTCGGCGACCATGGCGATCGCGTTTTTTGTGGAGATGTGGGCAACGTGGTAGCGAGCTCCGGTCAGTTCCGCCAGCAGGAGATCTCTGGCGACCATCACATCTTCCGAGCAGGCGGGGATGCCTCGCAAGCCATAGCGGAGCGAGGCTTTGCCTTCGTGCATTTCGCCACCGGCGGACAGGTTCAGATCTTCGCAATGGTCGATTACGAGGATGTCGAAGCTGGCGGCGATTTCCATCGCCCTCCGCATGACGCGGGAATTCATGACTGGACGTCCGTCGTCGGAGATCGCGACCGTACCGGCGGCCTGCATCGCGCCGATGGATGCGAGCTCTTCGCCGGCGCTCCCCTTTGTGATTGCGCCAATCGGGAAAACATTTACTTTTGCTACAGCGAGCGCACGCTCAATGATGTAGCGAGTGAGATGAGGGGTATCGTTGACGGGGTTGGTGTTGGGCATGCAGCAGATGCTGGTGAAGCCCCCTGCGGCGGCGCAGCGCGAACCGGACTCGATGGTCTCGGAGCTTTCAAATCCAGGCTCCCGCAGATGCACATGCATATCGATGAAGCCGGGAGCGACGATCAAACCCGTTGCGTCGAAGTCTTCCGCACCACGCGAGGGAAGGTTGCCTCCGACGCCACGGATGATTCCATTGGCGAGGAGCACATCGGCAACACGGTCGATGCCGTTAGCGGGGTCGATCACGCGCCCGTTACGAATTAGAAGCTTTGGCATTACTGCAAGACCCTTTCGAGGACAGCCATGCGCACGGCGATGCCATTCTCCACCTGACTCAGGATGACGGAGCGGGAGGAGTCTGCCACTTCGGTGGAGATCTCGCGGCCACGATTCATCGGACCGGGATGCATGACGATGGCATCGGGCTTGGCAAGAGCAAGATTATCGGCGCGCAGGCCGTAGAAGCGGGAATATTCCCCCGCCGGGAAACTTGTTTCATTCTGGCGCTCGAGTTGCACACGCAGCATCATGATGATGTCGGTGTTGCAGAGGGCTTGCCTGATGTCATGGGTAATCGACACGCTGGGTGCGAGGGCCCTGAGGTCCTGCGGCACTAGCGGGGCGGGCCCGCAGAGCACAATGTCGACTCCGAATTTGGAGAGCAGTTGAATGTTGGAGCGAGCCACGCGGCTGTGCAGAATGTCGCCGATGATGGCGACGCGCAAGCCTTCGAGCGTTGGACGATTGTCGAGAATCGTGCGTGCGTCGAGGAGAGCCTGCGTGGGATGTTCATGCTGGCCGTCACCGGCATTGATGATGGGGATGGGTAAATGGCGGGCCAGGAAATGCGGGGCACCCGACGCAGCGTGGCGCATGACGATGACGTCGGGACGCATGGCGCTAAGGGTACTGACCGTATCGAGGAGGGTCTCGCCCTTCGAAACGCTGGAGCCCTGGGAACTGATCGAGAGGGCGTCGGCGCCGAGACGCTTGGCGGCGATCTCAAAGCTGATGCGCGTTCGCGTAGAGGCTTCAAAAAACAGATTGACGACGAGGCGGCCGTCGAGGAGATCGAGACGCTTTTCGCGCATTTGCTGCAAGGGCTGGAAGTCCTTGGCACGCTGAAGCAGAGACTCAATTTCAGGGCGGCCGAGGGCCTCGATGTCGAGGAGGCCTTTGGTCATAGTTACACCTTTTCGACGAGCAAGACTTTTTCGATCCCGTCGATTTCACTGAGCTTTACTTCAATGATCTCATTGGCTGAGGTTTGCACTTTGCGGCCGACATAGCGGGCTTCGATGGGGAGTTCGCGATGACCGCGATCAATCAGGCAAAGGAGTTGCACGCGGGCCGGGCGGCCGTGGTCGAACAAGGCATCAAGGGCGGCCCGGATGGTGCGCCCGGTGTAGAGGACATCATCCGTGAGAATGATGTCGAGCCCAGTGATGTCGAAGCTGATCTCAGTTGCATTGATGACTGGCTTGGCACCGACCGTCGTGAGGTCGTCCCGGTAGAGTTTGATATCGAGGATGCCAACCGGGATCTCGAGCTTTTCGAGTTCAGCAATCTTGCGGGCCAGACGCTGGGCGATGGGTACGCCACGGCGGCGAATGCCGATGAAGGCAAGCCGGGAGAGGTCGTCGGACTTTTCGAGAATTTCGTGGGCAAGCCGGACCAGGGTCCGGTCCATCTCGGAAGCCGACATAAGTTGTGCTTTTTCGCGGATCGCGCTCATGATTTTCTCCAAGCTAGCATAGGGAGAGCCAAAGTCGATCAGCGGAGCAGCAGAAGTTTAAATCATTTTGCAGAATCGCGGGCGGACCGGGTTTCGCCATGACCCTACTTCCGGCAGTTGGCGGGGATGAAACGGCTGGGCGATCAACCACAATCACCGCGAGATGCTGGTGATGCATTCGGGTGTGTTGCGTGGATTCAGAGCGCTGGCGACGATGGTTCCGCGCTTGAAGCTGGGGTTTGTGGTGTTGACGAATTTGGCTGGCATAAACGGCATGTATTTGGTGCTGCCCAAAGTGCGGAATTGGAACACTCATAGGTTGGATGTCCTCGAGACGAATGAAGAACGCGAAGCTGCGGATTAGCCAGAGCGGGCAGCGGCGCGCAACACGGGCCAACGATGAGCTTGCCGTTGAGCGCGTATGCGGGTGCCTATCACGAAGCGGCTAATGGCGAGGTCGATGGCGCTTCCGCGAAAGTCAATCTGCTGGGGCAGAGCTTTTCGCGGAAGTGAAGAGCGGGTAGAGAACAGGTAGAAGGAAGAGCGTCAGCACTGTGGCGCTGATGAGGCCACCGACTACGACGGAGGCGAGCGGGCGCTGGACTTCAGAGCCTGGCATGGTAGAGAAGGCCATAGGTAGAAAGCCGAAGGCCGCAACAAGGGCGGTCATGAGGACGGGGCGCAAGCGCTGGACTGCGCCATCTTCCACTGCGTCCCCGGTATCGGATTGCTCCCGGAGTTGATTGATGGTGCTGACGAGTACGATGCCATTGAGAACGGCAACGCCGAAGAGGGCGATGAAGCCGATGGAAGCCGAGAGATTCAAATTCATTCCGCGGAGCCAGAGCATTCCGATGCCACCGATGGCTGAGAATGGCACGGCGCAGAGGATGAGCAAAGATTGGCCGAGCGACTTGAAGGATGCATAAAGCAAGCTGAGGATCAGCAGGATCGAGAGCGGGAGTACGATTGCGAGACGCTTGGTGGCGCGAGCCTGGTTCTCAAACTGACCGCCCCAATCCGTCCTGTAGCCGGCAGGTAGCTGAATGAGCGGCTTTAGCTTTGCCTGCGCTTCGGCGACCACGCCGCCGAGGTCGCGACCGCGCACGTTGAATTGCACGACGATGCGCTTCATGCCGTTTTCACGCTGGATGATTTCAGCGCCACGACCCGCCTGGATACGGGCAATCTCTTTGAGCCGCACCTGTTCGCCACCGGGCGCTTTAATGAAAATATCGCCGATGTGAGAGATGTCTTCGCGATAGTAAGCGGGAAAGCGGAGCATGATGGGGAAGCGCCGCTGGCCTTCGACAAACTCGGAAACAAAGATGCCGCCACTCGAAGCATCAATGGCGGACTGGACGTCTTCGATGGTGAGGCCATAGCGGGCGAGTGAGTTACGATCGGGATCGACTCTGATTTCGGCTACGCCGGTGATGACTTCGGTCTGGAGGTCGGCAACGCCGGGAATGCCTGTGAGGGCCTTTTCGGCCTTTTCAGCAAGGCGTTCGAGGGTGGGCGTATCTTCGCCGAATATCTTATAAGCAACGTCGGCCTTGACGCCCGAAATGGTTTCGTCGAGGCGCATGGCCATAGGCATGGTGAAGTTGAATTCCATGCCGGGCATTTCCTCGAGGGCTGCGGCCATGCGCTTGACCAGATCTTCTTTTTGCTCGGGTTTCAGCCATTTTTTGTCTTCCTTGAGGTTGATGTAGACATCGGCTTCGTAGACACCCATGGCCTCGGTTGCGACATCGGGACGACCGAGCTTTGAAGTGACGCTAGCGACTTCGGGGAAGCGTAGCAGAATGCGTTCGACCTGTTTGCCCGCTTCGACAGAGAGCGAGACGTTGACCCCCGGGAGCATCTTGGTCTGGATGAGGATCATGCCTTCGTCGAGGCGGGGCATGAACTCGGTGCCGATGAATGCGACGCTGCCGATAGATCCCACGAGCAACAAGAAGGCTGCGGCAATTGTGACCCAGCGCCAACGGAGAGCGACACGAAGAAGGCGGCGGTAGAGAGACTGCACGGCGTGGAACCAGCGGGATTCTTTTTCTTCCACCTTGCCGGAGAGGATGAGGCTAGCGAGGACTGGGACGCCGAAGAGTGCAAGCAAGAGCGAGCCGAAGAGCGCAGAGACCACCGAGATGGCCATGGGACGGAACATGCGGCCTTCAAGATCCTGCAGGAAGAGGACGGGAAGATAGACGGCGATGATGATGAGGACGCCGAAGAGGATGGGTTTGGAAACTTCCTGCGCGGCCTCGCGAATGAGTTGAAGGCGGGGATGTTTGTGACCGTCGAGATGGAGGCGGCGGATGATGTTCTCCATCATGACTACGGCTCCATCGACGATCATGCCGAAGTCGATGGCGCCGAGGCTCATCAGATTGGCACTGATGCCGAAGAAGGCCATTCCCATGAAGCCGAAGAGCATGGAGAAAGGGATGATCGCCGCAACGATGAGGGCAGCGCGGATCTCGCCGAGGAAGACGAAGAGGATCACCGCGACGAGGAGGCCGGCTTCGAGGAGGTTGCGCTGGACTGTCTCGAGAGTGATGTTGATGACTTCGCTCTGGTCGTAAAAAGGGACGAGCTGGACACCTTTGGGTAACTGAAGGGAGGTGAGGCGCTGTTTGACTTTTTCGAGAGTGGCGAGTGAATTTTCACCGCGCAGCATGATGGCCATGCCACAGACGGTCTCGGTGGTGTTGTTACTGACGGCACCTTGCCGGAGACCGCCCTCGATCTTGACCCTGGCGACGTCGCGGACCTTGACCGGGACGCCGCCGCTCTCCAGCAGGACGACCGATTCGATGTCTTCCGGTGAGGTGAAGCGACCAAGACCAAGCACGTTATATTGCTCCGCCTGGTGCTCGATATAGCCGCCTCCGAAGTTGACATTGCTCATCGAGAGGCGAGTGACGACGTCGCGGACAGTGAGGCCAAAACGGGCGAGAGCCTGGGGATCGGCTTCGACGGTGTATTGCTTGGAGAAGCCGCCCCAGGAGTTGACTTCATTGATGCCGGGGACCGTGCGGAGCTGGGGGCGGATCACCCAATCCTGTAGAGTTTTGCGTTCGAGCAGCGACAGGTCACCGCCCAGGATCGTGTACTGATAGATTTCGCCGAAGGCGGTAGCAACCGGGCCGAGCACGGGCTCGATGCCCTTGGGCAGGCGTGACCGGACTTCGCGCAAGCGCTCATTGATGAGCTGGCGGGCGAAGTAGAGATCGACGCTGTCGTCGAGTACGACGGTGACAAGAGACACGCCGAGCTTTGAGATCGAGCGCAACTCTTTCATCTTCGGGACGCCCATCAGAGAGGTTTCGATCGGGTA
>JBKJSR010000189.1:0-10001 GCA_046594355.1 Bryobacter sp. | reverse complement strand
CTCCTATCGAGAAGCAATGCAGCACTACAAACTGGCCATCAGCGCAGCCAGAAGAATGAAATCAATTCAAGTAGAGAATGTAACGGCCATGAATATGGCAAGCCTACTGCTCGAAATGGGTGAGAACAAGGGTGCTGCGGATCTGTTGCGAGAATATCCGCTCGATGGTACCAGCATTCCACCCGATGGACGTCTTTCGGCATTCCTCATGCAGATGAATGTATTCACTAAACTGAAGAGCGGAAGAGAGGCGCGTTCTGCCAAGGAACGGGCACTGAAGGAAGCGGACCAGGAAGTTCCAAAAGTGTTAGCAACCGCGAACGGAGCGAAGCACCAGCGTTGGCCAGAAAGTGTTAGAGAATTGCGGCGCGCCTGGGTATTTGCGACGATCGCCCAAGCGCTCAACTGGGATGAAAAGTACACGGAAGCGGAGCCCTATGCACTGGAGGCCTTCCGATTGCGTTCCATATTTCAAGAAAAGACTCGTTCGCGCGATGCTTTGCAGCTTGCGATGATTTGGCGCCATAGTGGGCAGTATGCAAGGGCAGCCGAATTGATAGAGGTGGCCAGAAGGCTTGACCCCACAAATCGCACGCCGATGCATCTTTTCATGCTCGATCGGGAAGAAGCGCGGGTTCATCTGGCCCGTGGGGACTTCAGCGAAGCTCTTCCGCATCTAAGAAACGCTCTTGCCAGAGCCCGGCGCTGGAGAATGGAAGTTTTGCCTTCGGATTCTGCGTATTTGAATTTTGAATCCTACATGACCAAGGAAGTTCACGCCGCATTTCTGGATACGATTTTGAATCCCCAGTTTTCGCTGAAACAGCGCGGAGTGGCGGAGGAATCGTTTTGGGTAGCCGAAGAAGCCAGATTTGCCAGCATGCGTGCGGCACAATTCCCCGCGTCGGAATTCGCCAAGCGCTTCCCGAAAGAATATTGGTCCCGGTTGGCTAGTTTCCAGCGTTTCCAGGCCCATTCGCAAAGTGCATCCGGGAGTTCAAGGGAGGAACTGGCACAACTGGAAAGAAAACTGGATTTGATGGAAATGGAAGCGGGGCTTTCAGTTCCGCATGGCAAAAAAAATGGTACGCCTGCCGTAGGGGACTGGCTGCGCAATCTGCCGGCGGGAGAAACCGTATTTTCGTACTATCTGTCCGAACCGTCCTCACTCGCCTGGGTGGCGAATCAGAACGGCATTGCGGTTCGGCGTATTGCTGGCAGAAAGCAGCTTGTAGAATGGATTGAGAAGTTTCGCGCTGAAATTTCAGATCCATCCCAAAAAGGAACGTCTAGTACCGGATTGGAACTCTCCAAGCAATTGTTCGGAGAATTTTTGAGTACTAACCGCACTACTCCATTCTGGACAATGGTACTAGATCAACAGCTTTCGACTCTGCCAATCGCAGCTCTTCCAACTGGGCACGATGGCACTCGCTACCTGGTCGAGGAGCATAGCTTGCGGGTCTTGCCATCGGCGATCTTTCTGAAGCGAAATCAAGAGCAGGATTGGGAGAAAACGGCGACTGGAATCGGAGATCCGGTTTACAACCAGGCGGACGCACGGGTGAGCCCGATGCAGAACGTTTCAGCGGACTGGTTGCAGTTGAATCGGCTGCCAGCCTCGACACAGGAACTGGCGCGGAGCATGACCGTACTGAGGGCTAACCATTGGACGACGGAAGAGCGGACTGGCATGTCGGCGACCTTAGCAACTCTTCGCTCGACGCTAGAACGATCACCGGACATCCTGCATCTTTCGACGCATTTTGTACCTCAAGCGGGCAGTGCGCATCTTTTGGCGCTCGGCTTAAGTCCTGAGCGTGGCGGCAACACGGTTTTTACGGCGCTGGATCTAAACTCGGTTCGGACTCGTACGAAGCTGGTCGTGCTTTCGGGATGCAGTTCTTCGACCGGGGAGATCGTACCGAGCATAGGAATCAATGGACTTTCGCGAGCGTTTCTGATTTCTGGGGTGAGTACGGTTGTGGCGACACTCTGGCCGACTCTCGACAGCGAAGGGCCGATCTTTCCGGTCTTCTATTCGAATTTGATGAGCCGGAAGTGGAGCCCGCGCGCTGCTGCGGAGGCGTTGCGAGCCGCGCAGCTCGAAATGATCCGCCACGGCGGATGGACATCAAGGCCAGCCTATTGGGCTGCTTATCTTGCAATTTCTAAGGGTTGAAGCATGTTACTAATTCACACCATCGATGAGCCAAGGGGCATGAAAAATCCTCCCAACGAAGAGGAGATTGTAGATCTCAGCCCAATTGCCGCAGGCCCAGTTGAGCTCGAACCGCCGCCGAATCCAGCCCAACAAATCAATTGGACGGAGATGGTGACTCGCATCCAGGCCAACGATCAAGCGGCGCTGGAAGAGTTGTACAACCTGTTTTCACGTGGTGTCAAGTTTTTGATTGTCAGACAACTGGGGCGGCAGGATATCGACGACCGGGTGCATGACACCTTTGTGATTGTGGTGCAGGCGATACAGCGCGGAGACTTGCGGGATCCGGAACGACTGATGGGCTTTGTGCGGACGATCGTGCGGCGGCAGATCGCAACCTTCATCGAAAAAAATTACACGCGCCGGCGGGACGAACTTGCCATTGATGGCGGTGTACGGATCGCAGATTCGCACTTTGGCCCGGAAGAAATTGCGATCCGCAAGCAGAACTCAAAGATCATCGAAGATGTACTGAAGGATTGTTCAAGGCGGGACCGGGAAATTCTGACCCGATTCTATCTGCTCGAGCAAACGCAAGAGCAGATTTGCGAAGAAATGGATTTGAACGATACGCAGTTTCGCTTGTTGAAATCACGCGCCAAACAGCGATTCAGCGACGAAGGGCGGCGGCGGATGGCAAAAAGTAATCTGCGATCATTTTTTGTGAGAAAAATCTCGGCCTCCTGACACTATCCATTTATACAAGACAGCTACCGGAGTTTACTCCACGCACCGGCGGCTGAATACTGGAGGCTAGAAATGGATAGGCGTTTGCCTGATAGAGATCAATCTGTGCCGCAGATGATCGATGGATCCCATCTGACCGAAGATGCACTAGAGGTGTATTCTCTCGGTCGTTTGTCGTCGGAGGAGGACCTTGCCACATTAGAAGAACATCTGCTTGTGTGTGCATATTGCCAGACTCGTCTTGAAAAAGTGGATCAATTCGTTCAAGCGGCCGCTTCGGGGGCCAGAGCTGTAGCGGAAGCTCAATCGGTTAAAAAACCGCTGGTGTTTTTGCCGGTGGCGATTGCAGCGGCGGCGGGGGCCATCTTCTTCATTCCGGGTGCCCTCGAGCAAAAACCGGAACCAGTTGAAGTTGTGCTGGTCGCGGTGCGCAATGAATCCAGTTTCAGTGCCCCGGCGGGAAAACCTCTCCACATCAACCCCGATTGGACTGGATTGAATGTCAGTTCGCTTGGATGGGAATTGTCCTCAATCGATGGAAGGTTAGTTCGAAGCGGAAAACTTGAATCGTCGGGCAGGATCGCGATTGCCCAATTGAGCGCCGGACAATACTGGTTGCGCTTGCGCAATCCGGATTCGCGCGAGTTACTGCGCGAATTCAGTCTCTTGGCGCGCTGATCTGGACGAGATCTTCGGCCGACCCCTTTCCCTGGGGCCGCCCCTGTTTTTGCGGCCGCAGCAAATGCACTGGCAGACGGCTCCAATAGGCGAGCTTTTCCACCCAAGGTAAAAACCTGCGCACTGTTTTGCCGTGAAAAATCAGACTGCCAACCACTAGCAGCGGATGGGGAATCGAGGTGCGGCACTTTCCACAGATTTCAATTTCGGCGGCTCTGCCGCTGGTGTGGAGGCCGCGCATGCGCTCCATCTCAGGTGAATTCCAAATCTCTATGAGTGGCTGCTCCCCGATTTTGCCGACGGGTTTGCCATCGAGCATGTAGCTCTGGCAGCAGGGGTAGACGTCGCCATTCTGTTTGATGTACATAGGCCCGCGCCACAGATAGTGGCAGGGGTGCTGGAAGTCGGCGGGAGCATGCCCTCCATCGGGGTTCATGAGATCGGTTTCGTCGGCCTTGACCCGTGTTTCATCCACCCCTGGAATGGCTTTCCAGAAGCGTTCGAAATCTTCCACTTCGTCCCAATTCTTCTCCATGCGCACCATCTGCACAACCACCTGAACCTTGGCCTTCATCGCCGCCTTCATTTGGGCGAAGCGGACAAAATTTTCTCGGACACGCTCGAATTTGGCACCCTTGCGGTAGAACTCGAAGCTCTCTTTGGTTGCACCGTCAAAGCTGAGCGTGATGTGTTCGACGGAAGTCTCAAGCAGGCGCTGGGCCGCCTTTTCGTCGAGCAGCGTACCGTTGGTGGATAGTAGAGTGGAAATTTTGTGGCGGTGGCAGTATTCGATGCGGTCGAAGATCTTGTTGTCGAGCAACGGTTCTCCCAGCCCGATCAGCATCATATGCTCCGCGCTATCGCCGCTTTCCTGCACGAGCCGCTCGAAAACCTGATCGCTCATGTCTTCTTTGGGCTGCTTGTGGGTCTCGCGGGGACACATCGGGCAGTAGATGTTGCACTTGGCAGTCGTCTCGACAATATACTCGACGGGCAGGGCATTGAGCCGGGTTTTCCGGCGGAGATAGCCCCACAACAGGCGAGCACGATTCCAGGAACGCATCAGAATCTAATATTGTAGCCTCCGCCGCCCGGCTGTCATCCTTAATATGCCGTGAACTCACCCGCAGAAGACCGAATTCGCAACTTGAACGGGGCAGCCCTCCGCCCAGAGGCCAAGTACGTTCTGTACTGGTGCCAGATGAACCGCCGCGTGGACGGGAATCATGCCTTGGCACACGCGATTCATTTAGCCAATGAATTGAAGCTGCCGGTGTTGTTTTACGAGGGGCTGTCCTGCACGTATCGATTGGCGAATCGGCGTTTACATACTTTTGTTCTTGAGGGAGTGCCGGACACGGCGGCCCGAGTGGCAAAGCTCGGTGTGGGCTATGTGTTCTATCTGCGGGCAAAGCACTCGGACGCCGACGATGTGCTCTACCGGCTGGCGGAAGATGCAGCGGCCGTTGTGACCGACGACTACCCCACCTTCCTCGCCACTCGCTACAACGCGAGGGTGCAGCAGAAATTGACGATTCAGTTTCTGGCAGTGGATTCAAGTTGCATCGTGCCGATGAACAAGTTCGAAAAGAGAGAGTATGCCGCCTATACGATACGGCCGAAGATTCATCGCTTGCTACCTGGGTATATGAAGCCACTTGTGATGCCGCAGCCGCTTCAACGCTGGACGGGTCCGGTATCGGAATTTCATCGGGATGTGACCAGTGGCAACATTCCGAATCTCGTGGCAGGTTGCGAGATTGATCAACAGGTTGCGGTCTCGACCACCTTTCATGGAGGGGCCACAGAAGCGGAGAGGCGGCTGAAAGTTTTTCTTGAGCGGAATCTTAAGCGTTATGCAACGGACCGCAATCAGCCGACGGCACATGCGACTTCGAATCTGAGTCCGTACCTGCACTTTGGAATGATTGGGGCTCTCGATGTAGCACTTACGGTGCAAAGCTTCGGAATTGAACACAACTACTCGAGTGAAGAGTACATCGAGGAGATGGTGGTACGGCGTGAGTTGGCCTTCAACTTCGCGCGCTTTGCGGGGCCGCAGGTAGAGTGTCTTTCGAGCCTGCCGGACTGGGCTCGCAAGACACTGCTGGTTCATGCCGTCGATGAACGCAATCCTTCCTATACTCGCGAACAATTGGAGAGGGCCGAAACGCACGACGACATCTGGAATGCCACGCAAAAGGAATTGCTGCTACGCGGCAAGATGCACGGTTATTACCGCATGTACTGGGGTAAAAAGATCATTGAATGGTCGCCAACCTGCCAGGATGCGCACGAAACGATGATCTATCTGCACGACAAGTATGCGCTCGACGGCCGGGACCCAAATACATATACGGGAATCCTGTGGTGCTTTGGCTTGCATGACCGGCCGTGGGTGGAGAGGCCAATCTTCGGGCAGATTCGCTGGATGTCCTACGACGGGATGAAACGCAAGACGGACGCCGCTTCGTACCTGCGCGAGATCGCGTATATCGAAAGCACCGGCAAAGATCCGTTTACCGTACAATAGGCGATGCATGCGAATCACATTGAGTGGCGCAACCGGCTTCCTTGGCCGTCATCTGGTAGACCGGCTCAGCAAGGATGGGCATTCGGTTTGCCTGTTGACCCGGCGGCCGCTGACTGGTTTGCCCAGCGGAGTAGAGACTTTTATCTGGAATCCGCCTCGGGTTGAGCCTGCCCCGGAAGCATTTGAGAGTTCCGATGCGGTGATTCATCTTGCGGGTGCGACGGTGAACCAGCGGTGGACGGAAGAGAGCAAGAAAGTGCTGCGCAGCAGCCGGCTGGATTCCACACGCTCCCTCGTGCAGGCATTGTCGACACTGTCGCGAAGGCCTGGTTTGTTGTTGAGCGCTTCGGCGATCGGATTTTACGGCAATCGCGGGGATGAACTTTTGACGGAGGAGTCGAGTGCGGGCGAAGGATTTTTAGCGGATTTGTCGGTGGATTGGGAGCGCGAAGCAAATCTGGCGCGCTCGCTGGGAATGCGAGTGCAGTGTTTACGCACCGGTGTTGTATTGGGGAATGACGGTGGAGCGTTGCGGAGCATGTTGCCGGTATTCCGGCTTGGAATGGGCGGCAGGCTGGGCGGCGGGCAGCAATGGATGAGCTGGATTCACCTGGAGGACTGGGTGGGCAGTGTGCTGCACTTATTGCAGAACAATGTGCCATCGGGACCCTTCAACCTGACCGCACCGCAACCGGTACGGAATGCGGAATTCACTATAGCCTTGGGGAAAGCGCTGCACCGCCCGGCATTTTTGATCGTGCCCGAGCTTGCGCTCAAGCTGCTTTTGGGTGAGATGAGCAGCGTGCTGCTCGGGAGTCAACGCGTGTCGCCGGCGGCAATTTTGAAGGCAGGTTACGAGTTTCGTTATCCGGTGCTGGAGTCTGGGCTGCGCTCCTTGCTACAATAAAAGAGTTATGGCAATCCCGAATGTAAAGCGCTATCGCATTTCCAATGCCGATGGAACTCAAATGGCCACGATTATGGCTGTCCTCCCCAAGGATGCCGACGTGACGGCTTACCTCTCGGACGCTTCCAAGCGTTTCGACTGGAAGGCTTATGGCGATGCGCAAGCAAAGCAATTCAAAGTCCGCGTCGGTCAGCAGAAGCAGAAAAAAGCGAAGTAACTTCGCTTTATTTCATTACCGGAAACTTAAGGCAGCCTTGCGCCCAGTGCGCGGGCTGCCTTTATTCCTTCTTCGGCTACTGCCGCATCCCGGTCATGCGCGAGAGTATCGATGGTTTCGCGGTCTCCAGCAGTCCCTTCATAGGCCAATATTCTGGCCAAACCCATTTTTTCCGATTTCGTGGCAGTAGGTAGTTTTGCGCGCATCACCTTGCGAACCTCTTCTTCGCGGCAGAGTTCGCGCAAGTAGGTTTCGGCATAGTCGTGCCAGGCGGCGGAGTTGAGGGAATTGAACAGATAGGTGAGCGGACTGAATTCCGCCGTCTCACGCTTGCCAAGTTTGACGAGAGCGAAGGCTTGTCCGAGGCGGGCGCGCAGGTGGCCTTCATTGTGATAGAGGCTTTCCAGTTTGGCGATCGATTCCGCCGAGCCCGTGCGGCCCAGCCCTTCGGCTGCGTAGCCCCGCAGCTTGTCTTCGCGGCTTTCGAGGTTTTGTTCGAAGAGGTTGCGGCTCTCTGGAGCAGCGATCATCGCGATCGCTTCGAGGGCGGAGGCACGGCTTTGTATGGAGCGGCCACGGGCGAAGACTTCCGCAAGATCGGGCAGCGCGGCTTCATTTCGGAATACGCCGTTGATCGAGATGGCCTTGGCTTGAATATGATCGTTCAAATCACGCAGCAGGAAAATTGTTTCCGATGCGGCCGTCTTGTCGCCCGAGGTCTCGATGGCGCGGAGTGCGGCAAGCATCATGGGGTCGTCCTTCGACTTGAGCAGCGGATAAAGATCGGGTAGCGCAGCTTTTGCGCGGAGAGTGCCGAGGGCTTGGGCGGCCTGTAATTTGGCCTCGCGGCTTGCACCATTCAGCAGCACTTTGCGCACTGCGGCGATGTCTTCGGGCCGCGCCTGCACGTATGCATCGACGAGAGGCTCGGCGCTTCCACGCACCAGTTTGTCGCTTACGGAGTTGATGCGCGCACGCACGCCCCTTTTGACGTAACCGGGTTTGTAGAAATTGACGATGCCTGCCACGGCGAGGCGTTGCACTTCGGGTGCGCCGTCTTCACAACTGATTCTGAGTGCATCGGCAGCCTGTACACCGCCTGCATCAATGAGGGCTTCGGCGGCGGCGTAGCGCACCGACTGGTCCTCGTCACGCTGGTAAGCGGCAATCGCAGGCACCGCGTTCTGGCCTTGTTTGGCGAGCGCTTCCAGATGCTTGATCTTGTCTTTGTGACTCTCCTGTGCCGCAAGCATTCCGATGCTCAGACAGAGGGCGAAAAGGGGTTTAACGAACAAATTCCAGTTGAACACGATTGGGGATCAATCCTAGCTCATGACCCATGTCCAGCATCATCTGGGCAGCCTTGGGGATGAGTTCTCCGCAGTCTTCGGTGTAGTGGTTGACATACATGCCGACGAATTTCTCAGCGAGGGGCTGTTCCATATCGCGGGCAAATTGCATTGCATAGTTGATGGCCTCTTCCTGGTTGTCGAGAGCAAAGCGGATACTGTCACGCATCATGCGGCAGCATTCACTTTTGATATCGTCGGGGAGACTGCGCAGGATGGCATTGGCACCGAGTGGCAGCGGGAGATCGTAGGTCGTCTTCCACCACGCACCGAGGTCGAGAATCTTGTGAAAACCACCGCGCCCATAGGTGAGTTGGGCTTCATGGATCACGAGGCCCGCGTCGGCGTCGTGGTTTTTGACGGCGTCGAGAATTTTATCGAAAGGGACCACAACCGCCTCAAAATCCGGCTGGCAAATGCGCATTGCCAGATAGGCGGTGGTCATCTTGCCGGGGACGGCGATGCGTTTGCCCTTCAGATCTTCGGGTGCAAGAGGCGAAGTGGCAATCACTACCGGTCCATAGCCATCGCCTACGCTCGAACCGGCGGCCATCAACTGGTATTTGTCCGCGACGTAGGGATAAGCGTGGTAAGAAATGGCCGTGAGGTCGTACTCGCCAACCATGGCTTTCTGATTCAGAACTTGAATATCTGAAAGCTGATGCACGAAGTTGACTAGCGGACTGCGCAATTTCCGGGTGGCCAGCGCGTAAAACATATAAGCGTCGTCTGAGTCTGGGCTGTGAGCGCAGATGATGTCCCGGACTGAAGTTTCTTCCATACTGAGTAGATGCCAAGTTTAACAAACAGGTTTGGGAACTGGTTCGGAAAGCTCAGGCGTGACTGCGAAAGCTCAGGCGTGACTGCGAATCGGACGCATCTCGTAGTCGAGCTGACGGATCGCTTCATGCAGACGATGCAGGCTTTCTTTTGCTTGCGAAAGATCCCCAGAACGGCCCCGGCATTCCAGTTCAAAGGCTGCTTGAACCACGGCTTCAGCTCCGAAATTGGCAACAGCGCCTTTAAGTGTGTGTGCCGCTCGCTCCAAGCGGTTGCCATCATGTACGACGAGAGCTTCTTCAATCGCCGCCATGCTATTCGGGTAATCGTCGAGGAAAATCTGCACCAGCTCGGCCAACAGTTCCTCGTCATCGCCTACACGGGCGAGAGCTGCTTCCCTGTTAAATAGCTGTTCTTGCACTTTTAGCCTCTTCATAAGAGCAATCGACAAAATACCCTGCGCTCTTTAGCTTATTTTTTTAGAGCTATGAAGATTGTAGTAGATCCTGTACTGCTAGTACTAGGGTGCTTGGAGAAAAAGGTTTCTGGAGAGCGATTTCGTTCCTTCCAGGCAGGTCCTGGAGGTGCCCGGAAATAAAGATAATTGGTATGCCGGGGTGGATGAG
>JBKJSR010000178.1:0-15101 GCA_046594355.1 Bryobacter sp. | reverse complement strand
CATGAAGAATACAAGCATCGAAGTTGCCTATGTCGCCTCCCTCGCACGCCACCTGGAAACCTTCATGGGCTCAAACCATGTAATGCAGGTCCTGACGCCCAGCGCCAATCCCCAACTCTTCATTCCGTGGCCAGACTTTGCCCGGGGCGCCTCCTATGCCAGCACCAACGGCAACAGCCATTACCACTCCATGCAGAACAAGTTCTCCCGCCGATTCGACAACGGGCTGAACTTCCTGATGACTTACACCTGGGCCAAGACCTTGACCAACGCCGGCGACCTGCTCAACGGTGGTAACGTCGGCGGCTTCCGCGGTCCTATGATTCCTGGCATGGGAATCAAGGCCGATATGGCTTTGGCCTCCTTCCATATCAATCACGCCTACACGTTTAACGGCAGTTACGAGCTCCCCTTCGGCAAGGGCCGCAAGATGATGTCTGCAGCCCGCGGCTTTAACCAGGCGCTCTTCGGCGGCTGGAGTATAAACTGGATCGCCTCCATCTATTCCGGTCAACCCCAAAGCATCGGATGTCCCGTCGCAACCACCGCCGGAGCAGGTTGCTTCGCCTTCCAGGTTCCCGGGCAAGACAAGTACATTGGCTCGGCGGACTCCTGGTATAACGCGGCTGCCTTCCGCAATCCTCCCGTGGCCACCCAAAACGGCCAGACCGATTATTCGCCCTTGGGTGGCCAGCGCACTCAGGTCACCGGCCCCGGCTACGCCAAAATGGATTTCTCGATGTTCAAAGATTTCAGCTTCGGCGAGCGTTACAGAATGCAATTCAGAGCCGAATCCTTCAATCTCACCAACTCCCCAGCCTTCGCTAATCCATCCTTCACCAACTTCATCGACACCAGGAACTTTGGTCGCGTCACATCAACACGCAACTCGCCCAACGATGCCCGGCAGGTCCAGTTGGCTTTGAAGATGTACTTTTAATTCGTGATCAAATAGGGGCAAAGCGGATCCCGCGCTTTTTTTCGTTATGCTCAGCCGCGACTTTCTCAAACTGGCCGGACTCACGATCGCTCAGCGTATACTGCCGCCTGCCCTCATGAATATTTGGGCTCAGGCGGCAGATGCGCAAGCAAAAGGGCGAAAAGTAATTCTGGTCACCTTTGGTGGCGGAGTTCGAACGTCCGAAACATTTTCTCCAGCCGGACTCCGCAACATCCCACGCCTGGCAGAACTGCAGCCGCAGGGCTTTTTCTATCAAAACTGCCTCAATCAAGGCACACTCTCTCATTTCAATTCAACAGCCAGTATCGTTACAGGAAACTGGCAGCGTGTCGACGACTTCGGCTTCGAGGCCCCGGCATCGGCAACGCTCTTTGAACAGTTCCGCAAAGCTCACAAGGCAGGGCCGCTCGACGCCTGGGTCATTGCCACTAACAAGAGCTTTGCCGCCATGGGTGCCAGTTCCCAAACCAGCTTCGGTCTGCCCTTTGGAGCCAATGTTGTCCTCCCTAAGCAGCTTCTCCTGGATGCGATCAACGATATTGTCAAGAAGCCCGATGCCGCCGATGTTGCCAACCGTGACGCCGTTCACCAACGCCTGGCAAGCCTGCTCGAAGAAGGCTACGAAGGCGTCGGCTGGACCATATTCAAGGGCGGACGGCAGATGGACAAAAACATCCGCACCACCTTGACTCGCGCCCTCGGCGAGTTCATCAATGGTCCAGAAGCCCCCACCTCAGGCGACGAATTGACCTTTTTCATTACCCGCGAAGTCATGCGTGAATTCGCACCCCGGCTGCTTCTGGTCAACTTCTGGGATATGGATGTGGCTCACTGGGGCAGCTATTCCCTTTACCTCCAGGCCATCACCAAGACGGACCGCCTGACAGGGATGCTCTGGGACGAGGTTCAGGCCAATCCCAAGTATCGAAATCAGACTACTGTGCTGGTCCTTCCGGAACTCGGCCGTGATGGCGACATGAATACTGCCAATGGCTTCTTGAATCACCGCTCTGGCGATCCCTCATGCCGCAACACCTGGCTACTTGCATTGGGCGCTGGAGTCAACAAAGGAGCCACCGACAAGCCCATCCGCCATATTGATGTAGCCGCCACTGCCGCATCGCTGTTGAGTATCAAGCCGGAGGGCATGGCCGGTAGTCCGGCGCGTGAAATCCTCTCCTGATGCCTACCCCGCCCCGCTTCGATTTCAATCACGTTCCGGTTACTTTTGCCGCTTACTTTGTGGAACAGATTCGCGGATGGGATACGCTGTTTCCGGCCGAGCAGAACTACTTCGAGCGGCTAGCCGCCTTCCTCGAGAAGGCACCGCCTGAATTGTTCACCCCTCTGGGGCAACTCGAATCGCGGATGGGCGTAAACCCGCGTACTTGGCCCCGCGGTGGTTTCACGCTCGAACATGTCGATTTCCTCAATCGCAACCAGCTATACCCGGAATGGCGCCGTCTGGTGTCGGCCATCTTCGAATACATCGCACCTGCCCTCGATGCCGCTATTGAAAGCCGAACAAGAATTGTAATCGTACTCTCCCCGGCTGAGCTTCCGGTCGGGCCGGACCGCATGTGGACCCGGCTTAAGGGGCGCCGCATTGCCCTTGCCCCACCAGACGACCTTTCGCAGTACTTGTCTCTACTCCTCACCGGTCAAGCTCAAACCAACATGGCCACCAGCCTTCCAAGCCTTTGCGCCTCCGCCCGTGGTCCGCATTCTTCGTGGACCATCGAAGCAGGCGACGGCTTGCACAGGTTGACTACTGGCGGAACCAGCGTGAGCTATGAAAAGCTCCTGCCTTACCGCCAGCGACTCATGACTGAAATCCGTAAGATCGCCGGTCAGAGCGAAGTCCGTGGTCCGCGGGAGCTTGGGGCCAAGCTCAAAACCCTCCAGCCAAAAGTCAATGAGTATTCTTCCGACCAGGTCATGGGAGAATTCATCCGTTCCACTCTGCTTAATGGCAACGGTACGCTACTGTTCAACAACACTTTCGTCGAATGGGCCTGTGTCCAGGCACTACGCCGCGCTCGCCCGTCTTGCCTGGTCGCCAGCTTCGGAATCCGCAATAAAGTCAAACCCTTCAGCGGCCTCTTAATCTTTGCCGATCAGGAGCAATCCACCATAATCCCCACTCAGGCCGACATGCTCGGCTCTTACGTCGATCTTGAGGTCTTCTACCAGTACATCTGGCAGGAAGCAGGAAAATACGCGGAATACCGCGACAAGACTGCCTTCCTCTTCCTCGCCGAAGGCATGGATGAGATGTTTTTGATCGCTCCAGAATCCTTTCCACTCCCTGCGGATAAGGTTCCGCTCGATGCACTTCATGTCGCCTGCCGGAAATGGCTCGCGGTTTAGAAATCGGATCAGTCCGGCAGTCTTGGAACTGGGGTTACGGCTCCACACCACAATCGCCATCGAGCGAACTCAATATCCAGGCGTTCAGGACCGGTGCCTCCTTCATCGCTATCGATGAGCACAATGCGCCTCCCGGCCTCATGGAATCCGCCGCCCCAACGAGCGAACTCCATTTCATCACCGCCATCTGCGGTGGCTCATGAACTTGTGCGTCCAATGGCTCCGATATTCCTCAACCGACATCCTTCCGAAGTCATAATCTCTTTGGGAAGGATAATAGATAATATGAGTCTTGAAAGTGACTCCTCTTTTTGTCGACCATGAGAACCGCTAAGTTTCTGTTCCTGGCTGATCTGTTGTTATGCACTCCTGCGCGGGCGCAGATCACCAGTGCTCCAGAGTTCAAATCAGATCCGGTATTCCAGAAGGGCCGTTCGGCGGCAACTGTGGATGGAACATCCCATGCTTCCGCGGAAAAGTCCCAGGTGAATGCCGAACTTTTGTCGCACCTCAACCGGCTCAGTGGCCATGAAGGAGGGATTCGACTGATTGAGGCGAAACTGCTGCCGGCCGCCGAAGCCTGGTTCCGCGAGCGCAGACTCCCAATAGGTGTTGCAATGGCGCTTTTCTTTTCCGGGCAGGAATCCGAAAGTGTGCGCCAGTTGATTTCGATTGGCCGTTCCAGGCCCAATTCCGTCACAGTCGTTCCCTTCCTCGCCGAAACGGCGGTCTTGGTGCCGCCCCTCACCGCGTCTGCACTTGATGTCATCGAGAAGATCTCCGGCAAGAATCCAGCCAGCAGCGAAGCCTACTATTACCGCGCACGACTGCTCCATCACATGCCCGAAGCCGAGAACGACGCTCTGGGCGTAAAAGCGGTTGACCTGCTCAAAAAGTCGATCGCACTCGACCCTGCCGCCACTGCACCGCTTCTCGAATTGAGCCGAATCTATACCTCCACTGGAGATCGTCCCGCGGCTATTGAGGCCCTTGAAAAGGTGCTCGCGAATGACCCCAATCACTTGATCGCGCATTATCGTATCGCTTCGCTTTATCGCGTAACCGGGCAGCAGGAGAAAGCACGCAGCCACATGATCGAATTCCAGAAGCTGCAGCCGAAGGGGAACTAAGAATTGTGGCAAGAGAAGCCAAGCTGTCATGACACGCCGCCACCTGTTTGCACTTTCTTGTCTGCTCACGCCGCCACTTCGCGCTGAAGCCATTACTTATCGCAACAACCCGCCGTACTTTCCCTACTTGCCCCTGATTGAAGGCGGGCATGATGAGTTCCCGCCCGATCCTGTCATGCCGCGCCGGCCAGCCAGGCGTGACGGAAGGTTCGCCGACATAACCGGCACTGTGCTTGACTCCGAACAACTTTTCAAAGGCATTCCCTATTGGATGGCCCGGCTTGACGCTTCAACAGGAATCGATCTCTATGGCAACAACGGGATCGCCGTTGGAGATATCGACAACGATGGCCGAGATGAAATTTATGTCTGCCAGCCTGCCGGGCTCCCCAACTTGCTCTACCGCTGGCAGGACGAGAAGCTCGTCGAAGTCTCCGCGGGCGTTGACATCGAAGATGACACCTCGGCCGCCCTCTTCCTGGATCTCCGCAATCTTGGTCGACAGGATTTAGTAGTCCTGCGCGGTTCAGGCCCGCTGCTCTTTCTCAACGACGGCAAGGGGCGGTTCACACCCTCACCAGATGCCTTCCGTTTTGCACAAGCGCCGCAGGGTGGATTCACGGGCATGGCCGCAGCCGATTACGACCGCGACGGCAAACTCGACCTCTACCTCTGCACCTACAGCTTTTTTCAAAGCGAAGCGCAGTTTCGCTATCCGGTTCCTTACTTCGACGCACAAAACGGACCACCGAACTTTCTGTTCCGAAATCGTCTCAACCCCGACGGCACTGGTTATTTCGAGGACACAACCGCCTCATCAGGCATCAACGAGAATAACAATCGATACAGCTTTGCGCCAGCATGGTGCGATTACGATGGCAGCGGCTGGCCGAGCCTCTATGTCGCCAATGACTTCGGACGCAATAACCTTTACCGGAACGAGAACGGCAGGTTTCGCGACGTAGCCGCCGCAAGCGGCGTCGAAGACATCGGCCCAGGCATGAGTGCCGCCTGGTTCGATCAAAACGGCGATGGCCGTCCGGACCTTTACGTTGCCAACATGTGGACCGCTGCGGGCCAGCAGATCGTCCGCCACAAGAACTTCCCTTACCCATTCAGCGAAACTTGGCGCGGTCATACCAAAGGCAACAGCTTTTACAGAAATCTGGGCGAAGGCAAGTTTCAGGCCGAAACACGCGGCATCGAGATGGGCCGCTGGGGATGGTCCGCCGACGCTGCTGATTTCGACAATGATGGCCGTGCGGAGTTGTTTCTCACCTGCGGCATGATCACGGGCCCGAAGCAGCCAGATCTGGAGGGATTCTTCTGGCGTCAAGTTGTCGCCAAGACTCCGGCCACCGCCATGGCTTCCGGCCCTTACGAAAACGGTTGGAACGCCATCAACCAATTCATCCGCGAGGGTTACAGTTGGAATGGCAATGAGCCAAACGTCTTCTACGTCCCGGACGGGGACGCTTACCGTGACGCCTCATCCGAGTCTGGACTGGCCTTCTCTGGAGACTCGCGCGCCTTCGCCATCACCGATATCGATGGTGACGGTTGCCTCGATCTCCTGGTCAAGAGCCGTCTCGCACCTCAACTTCGCATCTTTCAGAATCGCGCGGGCCAGCCTCGCCAGCGGATTGCGTTCCGCCTCACCGGAGCAACGTCAAACCGCGACGCAATTGGAGCGCGCATCTCGGTGGACGGCCAGACCAAGTGGATTGCGGCGGGTTCGGGCTACCTTTCGCAGCACACCAAGACTTTGCACTTTGGACTGAATGCCAATACAACTGCGTACTCGATCACTATCACTTGGCCGAGCGGCCGCGAGCAGAAATTCGAAAGCTTGGGCGCCAATGCGCTATACGAAATTCACGAAGGGGGTCTGCCGCAACGGCGGCCTTTCGCAGCTCCTGCTTCCATCCAGGCCCGCGAGGCTGCGGCTGACAACACACCACGCTTGCAAGATACCTGGTTCCTCGAGCCGGTTCCGCTTCCAGAGTCTGGCAAAGGCCCTGGTCTGTTCATCCTGCGCACAGCCAGCCCCGATCTTCTTGCGGCCTACT
This sequence comes from Bryobacter sp., assembly GCA_046594355.1. Classification (GTDB taxonomy): domain Bacteria; phylum Acidobacteriota; class Terriglobia; order Bryobacterales; family Bryobacteraceae; genus Bryobacter. The sequence goes on along the minus strand of JBKJSR010000178.1, from coordinate 8,571 downwards.
CACTGTTTCGCCGCTACCTCTTCGAATACCGCGCCCCCTTGGAACTGCCACTGTCGCTCTTGCTCAATTCCGAGGGGCACGCGATCAAGATCTACGCCCGGCCTCCGTCCGATGCACAGGTGAGGGCGGATCTGGCAGCCCGGCGCCCCCCGGCACAAGCGCGCCGGGACTTCTTCAAGTTGGGCGCATCGCTGCTATGGTGCGGCTATCCGGAGCAGGCATTGCCCTATCTTGAAGCCGTCCTGCGCCGGCAACCGGGCAATATCCGCACGCTGGTCCTGGTGGCGCAGATCCATCGTGAGGCCAATCGCCTCGAAAGGGCCACAGGCTTGCTCGAAGAAGCACTCCGGCTAGACCCGCGTTCTGCCGAAGCCTGGAACGAACTCGGCGGTGTCGCCATGGCACGCGATGACTTCCAAACGGCACTCCAGCATTTCGAGCAGGCTCTAGCCGCCAAGAGCGGCTTGGCTTATGTCCTGCTCAACGCCGCCCAAGCTTCAGATAAACTCGGCAAACTGCGGGAAGCAGAAGTCTACTTCCGAAAGGCACTCGACGTCGAACCGAACAATGCTGACGGCCACAACGGCCTCGGCCTGACTCTGGCAAAACGAAACCGCTCTGGCGAAGCCGAGCGCTACCTCCTTGAAGCCGTCCGCTTCAGGCCCTCACTTTCATCTGCCTGGAACAATCTCGGCATACTCTATTTGCAGCAAAGAGATCCCTCCAAAGCCGTTAAGGCCTTTGAACAAGGCATTGCAGCGGCTCCGAATGATGAGCTCTTATATCTCAATCTCGGAAGAGTCTATGTGCAAATGAAGCGCCTAGACGATGCGCGCGGCACTATGCAGCGCCTGCTTAAAGTGCAGCCTCAAAGCCGAGTGGCTCGTAAGGCGTTGGAGGATTTGTCCGATGCGAAACCTTAACCCGCTGCTCCTGCTCTGGATTCTGCTGTTGCCCAGCGCCTGGTCACAGTCGTCGATGCTTCACGAGGCAGCCCTGCGCCGCGCCCAGCAGGCACAGCCCAGAAACTTTGCCGCTAACCTGGCTTTGGGTCAATATCTGCTCGAAGCGGGTCAGCCCGGACAGGCCATCGTTTTCCTGACTACTGCAGTCAAGTTACAGCCGGAAGATATCCCGGCACGTCACGATCTGGCTGCGGCTTACATAGAAGTGAACCGGCTCGCGGATGCCCGCAACCTGATCGAAAAACTGCCGCCTTCTCCAGCCAAAACCAATTTGGAAGCCCAATTGCTTGCCTCCTCTGGTCAGATCATTCCAGCAGCGGAGATGTTTCAAAAAGCTGCAGAAGCCGAGTCATCCGAAAAGCATGTTTTTGACTGGGGCAACCACCTGCTGAATCAGAACGCGACAGAGTCGGCTCTAAAGATCTTTCAGTTCGGGGTCGAACACTTTCCTCAGTCCGCACGGCTAAAAGTGGCCCAAGCTGTTGCGCTCTACGCCAGAGGCAAATTCGAGGCGGCGGCAATCTCCGTATGTGCTGGAGTGGACCTTAATCCGGCCGACCTGCGCCCTCTGATTTTTCTCGGGATGATGGCAGACCTGTCGCCAGAGTCCGCATTACTAGTCAGACAGAGGCTGGAAGGATTTGCCAAACGATTTCCCAACCACGCCCAGGCACAGTACTACTATGGATTCAGTCTGACAAAGAGCGAAACGCCTGCAGCCGCTGAGCCATTTCTTCGTCGCGCACAAAGGTTGGATCCGAAGCTCCCTCAGGCCCGCTTTGAACTCGGCAAGTTATTTGCGGATGCCGGTCGCAAAGTCGAAGCGATTAGGGAACTGCAAGCGGCGATTCTTCTCGCACCAGATCTCGCGGCGGCTCACTACCGTCTGGGGCAACTCTACCAAAGGGACGGACAAACGGCTCTCGCAAGTCATCACCTCGCCAGATATCGGGAATTGAAAGCAAAAAAAGAAGCTCCAAGCAAACAGAGCCGTTAAGGCAGCGTCAAGAGCCCCTGCTGATGCTTTACAGCGACTTCTACCAGTGCATGCAGCGCAACACGGGCTTCCTCCGATTTCCCTGACCTGATGCCTCCTGTCTTTACTGTCGCAGGAAGCAGGAGGCAGCGCCCTAGGATTTCCTTAGCTTTTCAACGCCGCAGTGTGGCGATGTGATCTCCCCGAAGCCGTTGATTTCGGGCGGAAATTTCACTGTTTCGACGCTAGCCAACAGTCAAGTGGAGTTGATTTTTTGTTGTGGTATTGCGCGCCGAGGCGAAGGGTATTACCATGTGGTCATGCGAACGATCTCATTGAAGTTGCCTGACGAACTCTTGGCCCAACTGGAAGAGCGAGCCAGGGCCAGACGGGTAACGAAGTCTTCGCTCATACGGGAAAGCCTGACCCGGGTTCTGTACGAGCAAGCGTCGGCCCGGAAGGCATCCTGTTATGACGTTGCCGCTGACCTTGCCGGCACGGTCAAGGGGTTACCCGAGGATCTGGCGGACGATCCAAAATACATGGCAGATTTTGGCAAGTGAAAAAGGCACGGGCTCTAATCGATACCGGTCCACTGGTGAGTTTTCTCGCCGCTGGACTAAAACATCATTCGTGGGCTTGCGCTCAATGGAAGATGTTTCGCCCTCCCATGCTGACCTGCGAGCCGGTGCTTACGGAAGCGGCCTTCCTCCTGAAACGGGAAGGTCGTGAAGCCGACCTGCTGTTCGAATTGCTGGAGCGTGGCGTCATTCGCATTGCCCTGAACTTACAGGAGGAGCGGGCGGATTTGCGAGCGCTTATGCATCGATACCGCAACAGGCCCATGTCGCTGGCGGATGCCTGTCTGGTGCGGCTTTCAGAACTACACACGGATGCAGAGGTTTTCACGCTGGACTCGGATTTTCGCATCTACCGCCGCCACGGGAACAAGGTAATCCCAGTGCTGATGCCGGAATGAACGCGTCGTCGGCTTAGCCGACGATTTCTTCTTTTGCGGCATCCCACTTGAGGGTCTTGCCTTTGAGATAACTGTCGACGGCCATGCGGCAGGCAATTGAGACGCGGAAGCCGACATCAAAGGGGCAGTTGGTTTCCTTGCCCGAGCGAATGCAGTCGAAGAAGTTTTGCATGTGGGCTCCATTCCTGCTCGGCGTTGTGCCGACTTGTTCCGCAAAGTCTGGCTTGTTGACTTTTTGCGGGATCAGTTTGATGCCCCGCCCATCTTTGAAAATGGTAGCGTCGGTGCCAAGAACAGCTTCTGTTGCACCGAGATGGTCGTTGCCGAAACCGGAGTTCCAGGAGAAGAGAACTTCTTCCGGATGCTCCATCGTAACGTTCATCGTGTCGGGAACTTCGCGCCCATCCTTCCAAAGATAGATGCCGCCGCGCATGGTGACCGCCGATGGAATCTTGAGCCCCATCACCTTGTACCAGAAGCTCAACTGGTGACAGAGATTTTCGTAGACGTTGCCGCCGGAGTATTCCCAGAAGAAGCGCCAGTTGATGTAGCGATTCGCGTCGAAGGGCTTTTCCGGGGAGTCGCCGAGAAAGCTCTTCCAGAGGATGTTTTCGGGCGTCATGTCGGCCTTGACGGGACGCGACCACTGAGGCTTGTCGTGAGCGGAGTTGCGATACATGTTGGCGTTGATCATGGTGATCTTGCCGAGTTTGCCGCCGCTCAGAAAATTGATCGCGTCGGCGACCTGACCAAAGCTGCAACTCTGGTGGCCGATCTGCACGGTGAGTTTGGGATGAGCGAGGCGGGCGGTGCGCATTCGTTTCGCATGATCGACGGTGAAGGCCATCGTCTTTTCCTGATAGCAATGCTTGTTTGCGTTGAGCGTTGCCGTGAAGTGCTCGCAATGGAGGTGTTGCGGCGTGGCGATCAGAACGGCATCAATGTCTTTTTCATCGAGCATGCGCCGGTAGTCGAGTGCGGTTTTGACACCGGGGACTAACGCCTCGACTTCCCTGATTCGCGCGGTGTAAATGTCGGTGGCGTAAGCAAGCTCGACATTGGGCACGGCAAGTGCGTCTTTGAGAATTTCCTGGCCACGAGCACCGGGTCCGATGATGCCAATGCGGATGCGGTCGTTGGCACCGATGGCGCGCTGGGCAGCGAGGGCGGAGATGCCAGAGGTTGCGAGAAAGGATCGACGAGTGGACATATTGATTCCTTAGGCGAAGTAGAGGCCGCCGTTGACTTCGATCGTTTGGCCGTAGATGTAGGCGGCCTTTTCCGAACACAGGTAGGCGATGACATCCGCAGTTTCTTCACTGGTGCCGAGGCGGCCGGCCGGGGTGTTGGCCTTGAAGGATTCGAGCATCTGCGGGGTGGAGAAGACTTCGTGGAAGTTGGTTGCAATCACGCCGGGAGCGACACAATTGACGTGGATGCCGGAGGGAGCGAGTTCTTTGGCCATAGCCTTTGTGAGCGCGGAGACGGCGCCTTTACAGGTGGCGTACGCGAAGGCACCGGGGCCACCGCCATTGCGGCCTGCGACAGAGCCGACGTTGACGACCCACCCTTTTTGTTTTTCGATCATGTACGGCACGACAGCCTGCGCGATGTAGAACACGCTCGAGAGGTTGAGCATGATCGTGCGCTCCCAGTGGTCGCTTGGCATGTCGGGCAGCTTGTGGCGTCCGATGAGTGAGCCGGCATTGTTGATCAAGACGTCGATCTTGTGATGCTTGAGAGTTTCGGCGAAGGCCAGGGCACCAACGAGCGTGGTGAGGTCGGCCTGGAGCAGTTGGGCCGTCGATCCGGCAACTTGGGCCTGGGCGGCAACGGTTTCGGCTCCGGCGCGATCCGAGGAATAGTGGATCAGGAGATTGGCTTTTTCCTGGGCAAAGCTAAGGGCAGTGGCGGCACCGATGCCTTTGCTGGCCCCGGTGATGAGGACGGTACGCATTGAGATTAGTTTATGTCTAAGGGGGACTTGAATGTTGCAGGAATTGAAGGGATGGATGGTGCATCCCTAAACGGTTGGGCCAAAAGACTATAATAGATTTGAGTTCGTGTGTCTATTCGACGATGTGAAACGGCTTTCGCTGTGACTCGGGAGAACAGACAGTGGAGCAATTAACAGAAGTGAAGAGTATATGGATCAGCCAATAAGTCCGGCAGCGAAGACGCTGGAACGAGTTTTGTCGAAGGCGGGGCTCGGATCGCGCACCGATGCGCGGAGCTGGATTCATGAGCGCCGCGTGACAGTGAACGGCGCAATTGTCGAGAACCCGGAACACTGGGTGGACTTCGATACGGATCGGGTTGAACTCGATGGCCGCGTGGTGAAGCCGTTGCAGCGCCTCTATGTGCTGCTTTATAAGCCAACCGGATTCATCACCAGCAAAGGCGACCCCGAGGGGAGACCTACGGTGTACGACCTGCTGAAGGAAGTGCCGTCGTTTGTGGGAACCGTCGGACGGCTCGATGAAGACACGAGCGGATTGCTGCTGTTGACCAACGACACCATATTGGCCGAACGCATGACGAATCCCGAGTACCATGTTCCGAAGAAATACCTCGTGAAATGCGCCAGCTTGTTGACCGATGAGCAGATTGAACAGTTGCGCGTGGGAATCGAGTTGAATGACGGAATGACGCGGTCGGCGAGCGTCGTGCGGGTGAGGGATTCGGGGCCGAAAACTTTTATCGAAATTACGATTACCGAGGGGCGGAATCGGCAGGTACGGCGGATGATCGAGGCGCTCGACAGCAAGGTGCTGAAGCTGGTGCGGACCGAGTTGGGCCCGCTTAAGCTCGACGGTCTTAAGAGTGGTAAGTGGCGTAAATTGACAGCGCGCGAAGTGCAGACGCTTTATGTGATGACGAAGCTGACAGAGGCACGGGCGGAGATTGGGGATTCGGAAGAGGATGAATTGATTTTAGAAGTAGGGCCCGAGGATTTTGAGCAGCATGAGGACGGCGCGGATGGGCCAGGTGATGTGGCTGCGCCCGTTGCCAGGGATTCCTGGAACAAGGGTCCGAAGGTGAAGGGGCCAAAGGAAGTTTCCTTGCCGTTCGCTGGACCGAAACATGAGAGTGGAGAGCAGCGGGTTCGCAGTGCTGCGGCACCCGATCAGGGTTCGGGTCCGCGTGCTCCGTTTGGCGGGCAGCGGGATGGTGGCGATCAGCGGCCTCGTAGCACTGGGTCTTACGACAAGGGTCCACGCGACTTTAGCGCTCGGCCTCCGCGTCCTCCGTATGGTGGTGGACAGCGGGATGGCGGCGATCAGCGTCCTCGTAGCACTGGGTCTTACAATAAAGGCCCGCGAGACTACGGCACCAACGGCCCACGGGCTTCGTTTAGCGGCCCGCGCGATTCCGGCAGCGACCAAGGTCCGAGAGATTTTAGCGAACGGCCTCCGCGTGCTCCATACGGTGGGCAGCGGGATGGCGGCGATCAGCGTCCCCGCAGCACTGGCTCTTACAACAAAGGGCCAAGAGATTACGGCACCAATGGTCCGCGTGCTTCGTTCAGCGGTCCAAGGGAATCCAGCAGCGATCAGCGGCCTCGCAACACCGGTGCTTACGACAATGGACCGAAAGACTTTGGTTCGAGGCCTCCGCGCCCTCCCTATGGCGGCGACTCAGCCCGCAGCTTTGGCGCAAGGCCGCCGCGTGCTCCATTCAGCGGACCTCGCGATTCCGGCGGCGATTCACGCCCACGCAGCACAGGACCCTGGGACAAGGGTCCAAAAAGCTTCGGCTCCAAGGGCCCGGGCGCTCGTTTTAGCGGACCAAGAGATTCTTCGTCTTCGCCTTTCCAAGGCCCCAAGCGGTCCGGTCCTGGAGGCTCCAGTTTTCGCAGCAAGGGACCGGGCGGTCGCGGGCCTCGTAAAGGCTAGCGACTTCGATCGCCAAGATCGCTAACGGTCTCGGTAGCGCGGAGGCACACGAACGCATTTAAGCTGTCGTGGTACTAGTCCACCATCAGATCAACAGTGACCGGACAGTGGTCGCTGCCTCGAATCTCATTCAGAATGCCAGCCCCACGCAAGCGATCACGATGATTGTTTGCGAGCGCATGGAAGTCAATACGCCAGCCAATGTTGCGATCGCGGGCACCCATGCGGGCGCTCCACCAGGAATACTTCACCTCATCGGGATGCAAGTGCCGCCAGGTATCAGTCCACCCGGACACCAGAAACTGCTCCATCCAGGCGCGCTCTTCCGGCAGATAGCCGGGCGTCTTTTCGTTGTCCCTGGGGCGTGCGAGATCAATCGGATAGGGTGCAATGTTGTAGTCGCCACCAAGCACCACCGGCTTGCCCTTGCGACCCTGCTTTTCAAGCCAATCGGCCATCGCAGCGCAATAACGGAGCTTGTATTCGAGCCGCCGCCCGCCGTCCTGTGAGTTCGGGAAATAAGCACTCACGACGATGAGGTTGTCAAACTCGGCGGTGAGTACGCGCCCCTCGCCATCGAACTCCTCGTAGCCGAGACCCGCGACAACTCGATTGGGCGCCGCCTTCGAAAGAATGCCAGTACCGCTGTAGCCCTTCTTGACTGTGGCCGGGAACCAGTTTTGATGGTAGTGGCCGATCGCACAGATTTCCTCCGGCACCTGATGCTGGTCGGCACGGACTTCCTGCAACATCACCACGTCGGCATCATGCGCGCGAAGCCAAGCCGCGAGTCCAGACTTGGTGCAGGCTCGAATGCCGTTGACGTTCCAGCTTACAAGGCGGACTAGCCTCTCGCTTTTTGGCATGCCTCGGCCAGCCTTTCGAGCATCCTCGCGGTAGTCGGTAGATCAATGCACTCATCGGTGATCGATTGCCCAAACGTGAGTGGTTTTCCGGGGACCAGATCCTGACGTCCAGGGACGATATTCGATTCGATCATGACGCCAAAAATGCCGTCCTGGCCCGCTTCAATTTGCTCGGCGACCGAGTCGCTGACGATCGCCTGGTTGGCGGCGTGCTTGAGGGAATTGGCGTGGGAGCAATCGACCATGAGTCGGTCGGGGAGCTTCTGGGCGCGGAGCGTATCAAGGGCACTCGACACGGACTCTTCATCAAAATTGGGGAGCTTGCCCCCGCGCAAAATGACGTGGCAGTCCGCGTTGCCATTGGTCTCGATGATCGCCGTGTGGCCGGTCTTGGTGACACTGAGAAAGTGATGCGTTTCGCGAGCAGCGCGGATGGCGTCGATGGCAATGCGAACATTGCCGTCGGTGCCGTTCTTGAAGCCGACAGGGCACGAAAGGCCGCTTGCGAGCTGGCGGTGACTCTGGCTTTCGGTGGTGCGGGCGCCGATCGCACCCCATACGATCAAGTCGGCAATGTACTGCGGCGTGATCATGTCGAGAAACTCGGTGGCGGACATCAGGCCCATCTTGGCGAGGTCGAGCAGGAGCTTGCGAGCGCGCCGGATGCCTTCGTTGATGTTGAAGCTCTCATCGAGAAAGGGGTCGTTGATGAGACCCTTCCAACCGACGGTGGTGCGGGGCTTTTCAAAATACACGCGCATCACAATGGTGAGATCCGCTTCCATCGTCAACCGCAGCGCCTGCAAGCGCCGCGCGTACTCCATTGCTGCATCGTAATCATGAATAGAACATGGACCAACAATCACCAGCAGCCGGTCATCACCGCGAT
>JBKJSR010000631.1:0-4775 GCA_046594355.1 Bryobacter sp. | reverse complement strand
GTTCTACGGAACGAAAGGCAGCCTCAAGATTGGCCGTGATGGTTATCAGATTCTGGGCGACGTGAAGCGGCCTCCGGAGAATGCGATCCCGTCCTTTCAGGGCCACCCGACCGGGGGTGCCGTCAAGGTGGAGGTCAAGCCCGAGAAGTGGGCTGAAGATCGGCGGGAGAAGGGTTCGAGCCCCGAGCAATTTGACTTGCATGTGCGCAACTTTCTCGACTGCATAAAGACCCGGCAGCGGACGATTGCCGACGTGGAAGACGGCCACCAGACTGCGATCTCCTGCCATCTCGCTAATCTTTCATTGCGGCTCGGCCGCGCACTCAAATGGGACGCTGTCAAGGAAGAGATCGTAGGTGATCGCGAAGCCAATGCCATGCTCGAGCGGCCGTATCGGGAGCCTTGGGCCAAAGCCTTGAAGAGCCTCAATATCTAAGTTGTCTGGCAGATATTTTCGAGGAGGCTAAGCATGGAACACTTGGATTTTTCGTGGCACCCGAGTACCCGTTTCAGCTATTCTCAGAAACCTGACATTGCCACTAGACCAGCTCCTGGAGGACTATCCCTCGGTAACGCGCGAGCAAAGTGAAATGGTCCTGGACTTCCTGGCGTCCTTGGCGAATCCAGTGTTTACAGGCGAGTCATCGCCTGAAATTGTCATCCATGCTCATCCTTCCCGATGAGAGCATGCCGCACCGGCTTCGAGAATACTCTCAGGTCATAACGTAAGCAGTACCGCTTGCCAAGGCTGGACAGGTCTCACGAACGGAGCACTGCTCAAGGCAGCGGATTAAGTTGGTCTCGGGCTGTGATTCCCGCAGATCAGGAAGTCCGCCACCAGCAAAACAGAAGCAACTATCGGTTGGCGCTGATAGCGACGCGGCGACTCCCGGTGCCATTGTGTTTCTGGACTTGGGCTGATAGCGGCGCGGCGATTGCGTGGGCCTCCAGGTAGCATCACTTGGCTTGAGCCTGGCAAGGTCGGCGGTAGCGCAAACACGACCGCTTAAATCCATTCGTATCCCAGCAGCCGATTACGCTGCCTCGGCGAAACCGAGATGCGACCGTTAGCCGGTCCTGTCGGCGATGGAAGAATGATCCTTGCCACGGGCACCCAATCTGCCGTCATAAGTCCAATACGGACTTCTTCAACCTTCGTGCCGGCGAGCGGCCCGGACCTGCGCCAGGCAGCGATCTACCTTGCCCAACAACCGCAGCCAATCCGCTAACGGCCAGCCTGACGCTACAATAATTGTTTACCAGCGCGTGCTTACAGCAATCTATCCAGGGTCTTTCGACCCCATCACCAATGGTCACCTTGACGTGATCGGCAGGGCCTCCCGCCTGGCCGACCGGCTTGTTGTCGGAGTTCTTTCGAACGACAGCAAGAACCCGATGTTTCCACTTGAGGAACGCGTGGCGATGACGCGAGAAGCCGTCCGCAAATACGCGAACATCGAAGTGACCCACTTTGATGGCTTGCTGGTCGAGTTTGCCGAAAGGGAAAGCGCGAAGATCATCGTTCGCGGGATCCGGGCAATCTCGGACTACGAATTTGAATTGCAGATGGCCTTGATGAACCGCCGTCTTAGGCCGAATCTGGAAACCGTATTTCTGATGGCGAGCGAGCAGTATTCATTTGTCAGCTCGCGCATCATCAAAGAAGTCGCCCGTCTGGGCGGAGAAATTGGCGGCCTCGTGCCGCCCCATGTCGAGGCCCGTCTCAAGGCCCACTTTCAAAGGAGTTAAGCACTTACTACAATGCCCGTTGCGCCGCCCACCGAACTAGCCCAAAGAATCTCACGCATCAGCGTGAGCGCCACGATGAAGGTGGCTGCCGACGCCGACCGTCTGCGCCGTGAAGGCCACGATGTGGTCGACTTCAGCGTGGGAGAGCCCGACTTCCCAACTCCCGCCAATGTGAAGCAGGCGGCGATTCAAGCGATCAACGACAATTTCACAAAGTACACCCCGGCCGGCGGTATTGCAGAACTGAAGGCAGCCATCTGCAAGCGTCACAAGACGGATTACGGCACCGACTATTCGCCAGCCGAATGCGCGGTTACGGTAGGTGGCAAGTTTGGCATTTTTGCGGTAGTGCAGGCTTTGATCAATGAGGGCGACGAGGTAATCGTCCCCGTACCTTACTGGGTGAGCTTTGCCGACATCGTGAACTTTGCGGGCGGCAAGACGGTGTTCGTCGACTCTTCCGAAGCCGATGGCTTTGCCGTTTCGGCCGCGGCGATCGAGAAGAGCATCACCAGCCGCACCAAAGCCATCATCATCAACTCGCCTTCGAATCCGAGTGGCGCTGTAATCCCGACCGCGGAGCTCAAGAAGATTTACGCGCTGGCCCAGAAGCATGGTATCTGGATCCTCGCCGACGAATGCTATTGCCGCTTTCTTTATGAAGGCGAGCCCTTCAGCATGGCGTCTCTGCCCGGAGGTAAAGACACCGTGATCGTGATGGGGTCGCTATCGAAAACCTACGCCATGACCGGCTGGCGCATCGGATTTCTACTCGGACCAAAGTTTGTGATCGACGCTTGCGGCAAGCTGCTGACACACTCAACATCTAACCCGAACTCGATTGCGCAAAAGGCGGCTCTTGAGGCAGTCTCCGGCCCGCAGGACTCGATCACGACCATGCTGGCTGAATTTCTTAAGCGGCGCGACTACACTCTCGAGCGTTTGCGCGCAATGCCTGGCGTTACCGCTCAGACCCCCCAGGGAGCATTCTACGCATACCCCAACATCAGCGGGCTGCTGGGCAAGAACGGCCTTCATACGCCGATGGAATTTTCCGCGCGGCTGCTGTCGGAAGCCCTCGTCACAGTGGTGCCCGGTGAAGCGTTTGGTACGAAGGAACACGTCCGGCTGTCTTATGCCGCTTCGATGGAAGACCTGAAAAAGGGTCTCGACCGGATTGAGGAATTCGTAAAGAAGCTGGGATGAATATCGGACCCGGCGCACGCCGCCTGAAGGCGACCCGTTACGAAAAGATTTGGGGGACAACCAATTTGTCCCCCATTTTCGGCCCTAGCGGAGACAAGATCGGTGAGGTGTGGTTTGAAGACGAGGAACGCTTGCCCTTGCTCTTCAAATTCCTCTTTACGTCCGAGCGGCTTTCGATTCAGGTACACCCCGACGATGAGTATGCACTTGAGCACGAGAACTCGCTTGGCAAGACGGAAATGTGGCATATCCTGCGAGCGGATGAGGGCGGCGAAATCGGGTTGGGTTTCGAAAATTCGTACAGCGTTGCGGAAGTTGAAGCCGGAGCGAGTAACGGTGAGCTTGAGCGCATGCTCAGTTGGCGCAAGGTAAAAGCCGGCGAAAGTTATTTTGTGCCCGCCGGGGAAGTGCATGCGATTGGCGCGGGTGTCGCGATTTGCGAGGTCCAGCAGAATTCCGATATCACCTACCGGCTCCACGATTACGGACGCGGTCGCGAGTTACACCTTGAGCACGGCCTGGCAGTAAGCAAGACTGGCCGTTACAACGGCCTCAAGACGGGCGTCGTGGAATGCCAGTACTTTCGCACGGAGAAGCTGCGTCTTGATGCGGCACTTTCGCTGAGTGGACCGCGCACCGTTGTGATGATTCTCGATGGCAGGGGCAAGATTGCCGGCGAGCCTTATGAGAAGGGCGAGGGGTGGCGCTTGTTGCGTAACGTAACCATCGAGCCAAGCAAGGCAACCACGCTACTCTACGTGACCTGGCCGGAGTAGCGCGCCGTGAAGGTCATTTACACAGCCACTCTTGCCGATGCGTCTCAGCCACGCCAGATGCAGCGGATCTGCTCTAATGACCTCCGCACTCAGCCCATCTTCACAGTCGGACGCTGCCAGAATCATTCCACGATCAAAGTGGCAGCGACGCTTCTCGATGAAAGCCAGTATCATTGCAACCCCATCACCATTTTCCGCCTGCTTGACGCGGTGGATCAGCCGCGCGAGCGCCGCGAAAATTGCCCTCCCTCACCGTACTCATCAAACCTTTAAGAAAATCTGGTGTGCTTAAGGGAAAATTACACCATGGCTCTCAATCTAAAAAGTTTAGAGATAGAAAAACTGGCACAAGAAGTTGCCAATTTGACCGGCTCCACCAAAACTGAAGCGATTCGCCAGGCACTGCTCGAAAAGAAACAGCGGCTAGAGGCCACGCGAGGGAGAGATCCCAAACTCAGTGCAATTCGTTTTCTCGAAGATCGCGTTTGGCCCTTCCTTCCCCCATCGGCAAACCGCTCTTTAACCCGCGAAGAAGAAGATCAAATCTTGGGATACGGGCCTGATGGAGCACCCCAATAATGCTGCGGAGCCAGTCTCCCTGATTCTTGATACTTCGGCAATTGTTGCGATCCTCACCCGGGAATCCTTCGCCCCGCTGCTTCTCGAAAAATTGCTCGCCGCTAAAATTCGCCTCTTGCCTACTCCTTGTGCCGCGGAGGCAATCCTCATTCTTCGCAGCAAACTGGGACTGGATCCAGAGCCTATATTAAGTGATTTCTTCCGCGAGTTTGGCATTCAACTCATCGCTTTCGAGTCACAACATTTGGCTTGGTTCAATTACGGCTTCTCAACCTTTGGTAAAGGCCGCCACCCCGCCGCTCTCAACTTCGGGGACTGTTTTACCTACTCTATTTCGAAGTCCACCGGTCTTCCCTTGCTTTTTACTGGCAACGACTTCTCACAAACCGACTTGGTCATCGCTTAACTGAATTTCGCGCCAACCCTCCAGTCGGCGCGATTGGGGTAAAGCAGCGAGACCCTTTG
>JBKJSR010000495.1:0-5087 GCA_046594355.1 Bryobacter sp. | reverse complement strand
GTCTATTAGCCTTCTTCTAGTATTGAATCTGAGTGTCGTGTTGTCAAGTGTTGCGGCGCAAAATTCTAAACCGAGTCTCACAATCGCTGCGGCATCCGATTTGAGCCCGCTGGAGCCGCTTTTTCGCGAAGCATTTCCGTACGCCGATCTGACTTTCACCTTTTCTTCGTCTGGGGTGTTGGCGACGCAGATCTTGAATGGGGCTCCTTACGATGTATTTCTGTCGGCCAGTGAAGATTTTTTGCTGCCACTGGTGAAGAAGAACAAAGTGATCCGCGAGGAGATTCAGATTTACGCCATCGGCCGCATTGGATTGTGGGCCAAGTCCGGGGCGATACGCAAGCTGCAGGATCTCGACCAGCCTGCCGTCCGGATCATCGCGGTCGCTAATCCCCAGCTCGCCCCCTACGGTGCGGCCGCCATCGCCGCGCTCCACAAGACCAAACTCTTCGCGACCGTGAAGGATAAGTTGGTCTACGGAGAGAATATCCGTCAGGCTCAACAGTATGCCGAAACCGGCAATGCGGATTGCGCGATTCTGTCGTGGAGCCTGATCTACAACAAGGGCGGTTATCTGATTTCAGACGAGTTGCACCCGGCCATCCGCCAGGTTGCCGCCCCGATCCGCCGCAAAGGCGGAAACCCCAAACTCGCGGACAGCTTCATACAATTTCTGCAATCTCAGGTGGGCCGCTCGATCTTCGCCACGCACGGCTTCAATCTGCTGCCAGCACCCCCATCGCTCCGGCGCTAAAGATTCCGTTCGCCGCAAAGTCAATTAGCCTGCGGTTGGCTTGGCAAAATCAGATCGCTCCGCACAATATAAGCTGAAATCCCAGGCCCCAAATGACAATTCAAAGCGAAGACTTCGTCGATATTCCAACTCACCGGCCCCATTCGCCGCACAGCCGCACTCCTCGCCGGGCACGGTTACATCGTCGCCGTCCCCGAGGTCTATCACAAACTCGAAATAGCTGGCTCCCTCCTGTCCTACGACCAGGAGGGAGCCGACAAAGGCAACTTCAACAAGTTTGAAAAACAACTCGCCTCTTATGACTCCGACGCTCGCGCAACTCTCGACTACCTCACCGCGATGCCTGCCTGCAACGGCCAGCTTGGGGTCATGGGCATCTGCCTCGGCGGCCACCTCGCCTTCCGCGCCGCCATGCAGCCCGATGTCCGCGCCACGGCTTGCTTTTACGCAACCGACATCCACACATCCACACTCGGCAATGACAAGAACGACAATTCCTTGCAGCGTGCAAACGAAGTGCATGGCGAACTGCTCATGATCTTCGGTCGCCAGGACCCGCATGTCCCACTCACTGGCCGCAATCAGATCCGTGCCCGGCTTCAAGAAGCGAACATCCTCTACTCCTGGCACGAAGTCAACGCCGCTCATGCCTTCCTGCGCGACGAAGGTCCACGCTACGATCCTGTCCTCTCTCAGCAGTGCCTCAACCTCGCGTTCGAACTCTTCCGCCGCAAACTTTAAGTTAAGATCCGCGCGGCGCAGGCATATACTAATGCACGAACTCATACCCAATGACTGCACCGCCCTTTGCCCTCTTCTCGGCCCAAAGAGAAGCCAGCGTCCGCAAAAAAATCTCCGGTTCCCTGGCACGCTTCGAGCGAGCGCAGCATTCTCTAGCGGGAGGTGTTTCCACTGCACTTCGACGCTCAGCGAGACCATCGCCGCTCTACTTCAAAGCAGGCAAGGGCTCACGCATCACTGATGTCGACGACAACACCTATTTCGATTACACACTCGCCTGGGGCCCCCTGATTCTTGGACATTCTCCCGAACCAATCAATCAGGCTGTAGCCGCCCAACTCAAACTCGGTCACACCTTCGGTGCCCAGCACGACCTTGAATTTGAAGTGGCCGAGCTTCTCAAAAAATACATTCCTTGCGCCGATCAAGTCGCTTTCGCCAATAGCGGAACAGAGATCGTTCAAGTGGCGCTGCGCCTCGCTCGCGGTGCCACCGGGCGCACTAAATATTTGAAATTCGAAGGACATTATCACGGTTGGGATGACAGCGTTCTCATCAGCTACCGGCCCACTCGCGCTCAAATCGAGTCCGCCCACGGGCAGCCCATTCCGGTCGGCAATGGCCAGCGTCCAAATCACGAAACGGTTGCTGTCGAGTGGAACGATCGTCAGATGGTTGAACGCGCTTTTGCTGAACAAGGCCACGACATTGCCGCCGTCGTGCTCGAGCCCATGCTCTGCAACAGCAGTTGCCTGCCTGCCGATCCTGGCTTCCTTCAGTTCCTTCGCGACATTACAACGAAGCACGGAGCGCTGCTGATTTTTGACGAAGTCATCACCGGCTTCCGTCTTGCTCTCGGAGGCGCGCAACAGCACTACGGCATCGTCCCCGACCTGGCCACTTTCGCCAAAGCAGCAGGCGGAGGCTTGCCGCTCAGCGTGCTTGCCGGCAAAACAGAATTCATGACGCTGATCGCTGAAGGCAAGGTCGTCCATGCCGGCACCTTGAACGGTAATCCCTTGTGTCTTGCCGCCGCAAAGGCGACCATCGAAGAGCTGGCAATAAACAACGGCAGCGTCTACCAACAACTGTGGGCCAATGGCGAAAAATTACGCAACGGAATGGAACAAATCCTGCGCCATGCCGGCTTGCCCGTAGTGGCCACCCCAGGCGGCCCGGTCTTCCATCTTTCATTCGCCGAGCATCCCGCCAGAACCTATCGCGAAACACTTTCTGCGAATACTGCCCTTTACTCAGACTTCGGCCTCGCTCTTCTCGATGAAGGTATTCTCGCCCTTCCCGATGGCCGCTGGTACCTTTCTACTGCTCATACATCAGACGACATCGAACAGACCCTGAACGCGATCCAGCGCGTGGTCGAACAACCCATTTGACAAGAGGAGAATATTAAAGTGCGCATTGGCATCGGTGGCTTCTTGCACGAATCGAATACCTTCCTGGGCGTGCCCACAGAATACGAGAATTTCAGAGCTGCATCTCATTCGCACGGTCAGGATCTGATCGACCGTTGGAGTGGCGGCCATCATGAACTGAGCGGCATGCTCGATGCTTTGATGGCTCACAAGGTCGAAATCGTCCCACTGCTGGCAACCTTCGCTGTACCCAGCGGCACGATCACCCCAGCCGCATTTAAAAAGATTGCCGATGAGCTGCTCGAAGATCTGAAAAATAGTCTTCCGCTCGACGGCCTACTCCTCGCTCTCCACGGCGCAACAGTTAGTGCAGACTTTCCCGACGCCGATGGCGAAATGCTGCGTCGCGTGCGCGCTCTCGTTGGTCCCGATCTGCCAATCGTCACCACCCTCGATCTGCATGCCAATGTGTCGCCGCAAATGATCGAACTCGCTAGCGTCACCGTGGCCTATCGCAGCAATCCGCATCTCGATCAACACGCTCGCGGACGAGAAGCCGCCGAGTTGCTCATCCGCACAGTGAATGGGGAAGTGCATCCCGTGCAGGCCCTGGAAATGCCGCCAATGCTGATTCAAATTTCAAAACAGCACACAGCCGCAGGTCCTGCAAAGCTTCTCTATGACGACTTGCATCACGTAATGAGCTGGCCTGGAATTCTAACTGCCAGCGTCACCATGGGCTTCTACTACGCTGACGTGGCAGAGATGGGTGCTGCCTTTTTCGCAACCGCAGATGGCGACTCTGCCCTCGCCACTCGGGCTGCCCGCTACATGGCAGAACGTGCCTGGCAGAATCGTCATGCGTTAACGGGCTCACTGCCTTCTCCTGCCCAGTCTGTAGAGGCGGCGCTGGCATCACCAGCAGCACCGATTGTCTTGATGGATGTCGGCGATAACGTCGGCGCGGGAAGCCCCGGTGATTCTACGATTCTGTTCGCCGAAGTGATCCGGCAAGGCGGCCGCAAAGCGATTGTGATTCTCTATGATCCCGACTCTGTGCAGCAATGCCTTGCCAAAGGACCAGGCGGGCAAGTCACCCTGCTTGTCGGCGCAAAGACCGACAGGTTGCACGGCGAAGCGGTCGCAGTCACGGGCATTGTTCGCACTCTCTCTGACGGCAAATATGTAGAGCTGCAAGTGCGGCATGGAGCCTGGGGCGCTTGCGATCAGGGCATCACGGCAGTGGTCGAGACACCCGAAGAGCACCTCATCGTTTTGACCAGCAGACGCATGGCGCCGATGAGCCTCGAACAATTGCTCAGCCTGGGTGTGAAGCCCGAAAGAAGCAAGATCATCATCGTCAAAGGCGTGGTTGCTCCCCGTGCCGCTTACGAACCCATCGCCGCCCAAATTGTTCTGGTCGATAGTGCCGGAGTCACCAGCGACAATCCACGCCACTTTGAATACCACAAGCGCCGCAAGCCATTATTCCCGCTCGAAGTTGACACAAGCTATTCAGCTTGAGGCTGACGGGACAAGCTCTTGCGAAGGATTGATCGATGCAAACAGCAGCCCGCTGGCAATGAGTGCTGCCGCAAGCGGCATCATCGCGAGATCGTAACTCCCCGTCCACTCCACCAGGTATCCAAACGCCACCGACGAGATCAGCGATCCCAGTTGTCCCGCTGTATTCATCGCACCAGTAACCGCCCCCACATGCTCGCGGGCAAGATCGACGCAGATCGACCACGACACCGGAACCATCATGTTCATCGCGCCGCCGCCAATCGTCAACAGGCCAACGGCAATGGTGTTGTCTTTCGTCACTGTCGCAAGCCCTAGGCAAAGCCCTGACACAATGAGGCCCGTCGCCCCCACCGCGCAGCGTGCCACTCGCAGCGAATGAGCCTTCGCCAGACGATCGCTCAAATATCCGGCACCCAACAGGCTCACCAGGCTCACATAAAACGGCAAGCCGGCTGCAATCTTCATCTCACCTTCGCTCAGACCTCGTCCCAGTTGCAGATAAGTTGGATACCACGACAGAAAGAAATACGCGCCCCAGCAATAGGTGTGATACATCAGCATCAAGCGAATGAAGTTGCCATTCGTCAGCATCTTCATCCACTGCAGACCCTGCCCGGATCCTCGCACGGGATTGCCGATCAGCGCTCGTTCTGCTTCGCTCACTTTCGGCATTTCGGCAACAGTGTCGCGAA
>JBKJSR010000396.1:0-3148 GCA_046594355.1 Bryobacter sp. | reverse complement strand
GTCAGCTTCGCCGATCCGGTAGGCAACATCAATAACGCAGCGTACGGCCGGATCAACGGCCAGCGCGTCAGCTCGCGGCAGATTCAGTTTAGTTTGCGCTATCGCTTCTAAGCTAATTCCGCATCTACAGAAAGGGCCGCGGTTCGCCGCGGCCCTTTCTGTTTGGAGCGTGGCACGGGTAGCAGGGCTAGCGGTAGCCGGCGGCCTGGAGTTCGAAGAGTTCGGCGTAGCGGGTGCCAAAGGCGAGGAGTTCCGAATGGCTGCCCTGTTCGAGGATCTTGCCGTGCTCGAGGACCAGGATCCGATCTGCCATGCGGACCGTCGAGAAACGGTGGGAAATGAGGACCGCAGATTTGTCGGCAGTCAGATTTGCGAAGCGCTGGAAAACCTCGTATTCGGCGCGGGCGTCGAGGGAGGCAGTCGGTTCGTCGAGGATGAGAAGTTGTGCGTCGCGCATGTAGGCGCGGGCCAGGGCGATCTTTTGCCATTGGCCTTGTGAGAGTTCGATGCCACCTTCGAAGCGGCGGCCGAGCATGGTCTTGTAGCCGTCCGTGAGCGTGGAGACGACTGTGTCGGCGTAGCTCTTTTCGCTGGCCCGATCCATGCGAGGGGCGTCGCCGAGGGAATCGATGAGACCGAAACCGATGTTGTCGCCAGCGGTGGAATCGTACTTGAGGAAGTCCTGAAAGATGACGCCGATCTCGCGGCGGAGCGACTCTGGATCGTAGTCGCGGAGGTCGTTGCCGTCGAGGAGAATGCGGCCGGCGGTGGGATCGTAGAGGCGGCAGAGGAGCTTGACGAGGGTGGTCTTGCCGGCACCGTTTTCGCCTAGTAGCGCTATCTTTTGACCAGGTGCGAGGTGGAAACTGATTCCGTTCAAGACCGGCTTGGCGGCACCGGGATACGTGAAGCAGACGTCTTCGAAGTGGAAGCCGTTGCGGATGGGACGCGGGGCGGGGAGAGGGTTTTTGGAGATGGGGAGGGCGGGTTTGGTTTCGAAGAAGTCGAAGAGGTCGCGGACGTAGAGGGCTTGTTCGGCGACGCGGCTGATGTTCTGGAAGATCTGGGAGAGAAGACCGCGGGCGCTCGAGAATGCGCGGGTGAGGAAGATGAGGTCGCCAACGGTGATGAGGCGGGCGATGGCTTGCTGGAGAATGTAAACGAAGCTGGCGTAGTAGGCGATGCTCGGGAGCAAGCCCCATAGATAATTGACGGTGGCGCGGCGGATGGCGAGCTGGCGGTTTTCGGCATAGAAGCGCTGGAAAAGCTGGTCGGCTTTGTCGATCAGATAGCCGGAGAGGCCGAAGATCTTGACCTCCTTGGCGGTGGTGTGGCTGGCACCGAGGAGGCGGAGATAATCGATTTGGCGGCGTTCGGGGGTCCAGCGGTAGAGCAGGGAATAGGCCATGGCGGCGAAGCGGGATTCGGACCAGAAGACGGGGACCAGCGAGACGACGAGGCAAGCGAAGAAGAGGGGGGAGAAGGCGATGACGGAGGCGGACATGGCGAGGAGGGAGAGGAGTTGCTGGCCGAGGCTGGCGATGAGGAAGAGCATGGAGAGTCGGTCGGTGGTTTGACGGCGGGCACGGTCGAGTTTGTCCTGGAAGAGGGGGTCTTCGAAGGTGACGAGGTCGAGCGAGGCGGCGTGTCGCATAAGGCGGAGGGTGATGTGGTTGGTGAAGAGGTCGGCGAGGAGGGAATCGCAGAGGCTCATGATGCGTCCGAGGAGGTCGGTGGCGAGAACCAGGCCGACTTCGATGGCGAGGTAGCGCCAGAATGCGTGGGTTGTGACACCGGGCTGATTGGTGGCGAGGGCTACGACCTCATCGACGAGCAGTTTGGAGACGTAGAGAAGGGCGACAGGCAGGAAAGCGAGGAGAGTGCGGCACAAGAGCGAGGAAGTGGCGTAGAGAGGCTTGGTGCGCCAGACTTCGGCGAGGAGAGGGGGGAGGTGACGGAGGGCGTGGGCGCGTTCCCGCCAGGATTTGAGTTGCTCATCGGAGTTGGCGTGGCGCATGATCCGATTGTAAGCTGTTGAACTGAAACAACAAAACCCACCAGATGGTTAGATCCGGTGGGCTCCGTGTTGATGTTCAATGGGAGAACCGATTCGAACGGGGAATGACCCGCAAAAATCGTAATAGTTGGAGTGTATGGTGTGGCGAGAGGGAAGTCAACAAGTTTTCGAAATACCTATTAAGTCATTTATTATGAATGATTTGAAGGGAATTCAAATTCACTCTAAATTGTGAAAAACGTGTTCAAAAATTGTGGAAAAATGGCATTGGAAGACTCTAAGGTGATGGAGTTGAAGGGGTTAGTTAGATCCCAAGGGTTGTCAGCTCGTCGTCGTGCTTTTTGCCGGACCAATGGCGGCCATAGGCTCGGAAGAAGGCGAAGATGAGGCCAAGGCCGAGGCAAAGGGCGAGGAGGACCCCACAGAGTTGGAAGACGCCCACAAGGAATTTGGCGGGATTGAGCTGGGGCTTGGGCGGAGCCAGGTCCATGACGATTTCGGCTTTGTAGTGAATTTGACGAGCCAGAGCCTGAGCAGTTGCAGGGCTGAGGGGCTGTGAAGGGTCGCTGGGAAGCACGAGAGCGACGATGGGTCCCTGACGGGTGATCGCAGCACTCGGAATCTGCTGAAGGGCGGCGTATTGCTGGCGGGCGATGGCGTGATTGGGGAAGCGGAAGACGGCGAGGGTGGCACCGGAATAGCGGGCGAGCTGAATTTCACCGGCAAAATCGAAGCCGGCGGCAACGACGGGGATTCTGGGTTCGAAGGCGCGGAGAGATTCAGGACCAATTAGTAATCTTTCGGAGCCCTGAACGCGACCCCTGGCGGGCAGGTAGCCGAGGAGGTTTGGGGGTGCGGAGCGATCCATTCTGGAAAGGTTTGGGAAGAGGAAGGCGTCGAGGGCAGCCCGTGGGGCGGTACCGACGAGAGTCTGGAAGACGTAATTCTGGTGGCGGAAGACCTTTTTATCTGGGGCCTGGAGGGATTGTTCGAGTGCGACGGCACCGGTGACATCCTTAAAACGGTAGGCGGCGAGTTGGAAAGACTTTTTGCCGGAATTATAGACGGCGGCATCGGATTCGGCGAGGCCGTATTCGCGGGCGACGGAAGGGAGGGGGAGTTCGGGTGTCG
>JBKJSR010000096.1:0-7427 GCA_046594355.1 Bryobacter sp. | reverse complement strand
GGAGCGAATTTACGACTTCACTCGAATGGTGGCCGGCGTTGTAGGCCAGTTCCAGCTCGAAGCGAGCTTCGTCCGGCTTGCCGGTGCGCATCAGGTTGATGCCGAGCTGCTCGCGCGCGTCCCACAGATCGGGACGAAGGGCAACGGCTTTTTTGTACAGCTCGATTCCCTCTTCGTAGCGGCGATTGAGGACGAAGTGGTGACCGGCCCAAAACCAGGCTTCTCCATAATTTGGATTGATGGCGAAGATCTTGTCGAACTGATCGGTCTTCTGATTTTTGAGCAACTCAATCGTGCCCAGTGTCGCCATCGCGTTCAGGCTCTTGGGTTCAATGAGCAGCGCTTTTGCCGCTTCTTCGGCCGCCAGCTTTTCGTTGGAGTTTTCGAGAGCCAATTGGGCCAGCAGTTCTCGCGCTTCATACAAGGATGGATCGGCTTCAGCCGCTTTTTGCGCCAGGTCGGTGGCCTTTGAATCGAAGCCCCTGGAGAGAATTCTCGCCAGTGCCATCATCCCTTGAGGGTTGGTTTTGTCGAGTTCGAGCGCCTCGCCGATGAGCTTGACTGCATCGGCTTTGTTGAAGCGGCTCCAGAACATGAGTCCAAATCGGATACGCACCTGCGGGTCGTCCGGGTAGACTTCGAGGGCCTTTTCAAAGTCGCGCTTTGCATCTTCGAGCTTGCCTACGCCCCACAAGCCTTCCGCCGACAAGGCAGGCGATTTCTCCGCCATCAAAGCGACAAAACAGGAGGTCGAATCCTGCGTGCTTGCAGTTTTTTTGAGCGTCCAGCAATGCTGTGCTTTGGCCTTGTCGTAAGTCGCGGTCGATTTCTTGACGACGGGCTTTTGGGCGAGTAACGCCCCGAGGGTGAGAATGCCGATAAGGCTGACCTTCATCACTTGTCTAACTCCTGCTGAATGCGCGCAACCTGCAGCAGGAGGTTGCGCATCTCCAGACGATATTGATCGGCTGGCATGGCAGCCTTGCGCAGTTTGAGGTTATCGATTTGCAGCTCGACCGTCTCGCGCTGATGCAGCAGCGCCTGTTTTTCGGGGGTCTTGGCTGCGTTTTGCAGCGAGCCAAAAATCAAAACTGGGGTGCGCATGGCAACCATGCCTTCGCCTTTGGTTGGATCTGGAGTACGGAAGCCGGCGGCGCTCGCAGTATCGGCGAGCATCGGATGCTCTGTCGCCAGCCGCTTATTGGCTTCGTAGTATTTGGTGGTCTTCGATTCGGCGTAACGGTAAGCTTCGAGGGCCGAGATCACCTCATTCTTGTCGGCATCGGCCTGTGGATCGCGGAGGGCTTCGAGCCAGTACCGCGGGAAGACGGTGGATAGCTTCTCGGTGCCGCTTTTGGTCGCGGTGATCACCGTGCGGCCGTCCTGCCGCAGATCCGCGAGGCTGGCACCACTGGCGCTGGTTGTGTTGACAACAAGCTGCCGCTTTGCCGAGATGGGTACGAGCCATAAGGCGAGTTCTTTGGCGCTCGCATCGGGGCCGGGTAAGTTGAATTTGTAATCGACTCCGTCGAAGGTACCGTGTCCGATCAGGGTAATGACGAGAACGTCTTCGGGTTTCGATTCTGTAGCGATCTGCGCAAAAATTTCCTTGAGACGTGCCTTACTCGCCTGGGCTGCGCTCAGGCTGAAGACCTTCGACTGGGGTGCCGCTTTGGTGAGTTTGTCGAGCTCTTCCACATTGGACTTGAAGCGGCTTTCGTAATCTTCCTGGCCCCCGAGGCCTCCCACGTTGACGTAGAAAGTCGTGGCGGCGAGCGGGAGTGAAAATAAGAAAGTGAAGAAGCGTTTCATTTAGACTGCTCCCCAACGGCGGCGGATCATCCATTCGGCTGCCTTGGCACCGAAGAGCGCGATGAAGATGGCCGGCATGTTCCAGAGGTCTTTTGTTTCTCGCGTGGTGACGCCCGCTTCCGAATAAGCAATGTCATCGGGCAATGCCTTGGCGGTATCGGGAGTGTAGTAGTTGCCGCCCGTCTGGCGGCTCAAGCCTTCCAGCAACTGGCGGTTCTGTTCGGCATGGAAACTTTCGGCGACCCCGTCCTGCCGGATCATAGTGAAGACGTCGCGACCCATTTCCTCTTTACCGTTTTTGGCGAGAACTTCGACCACATAACTGCCTGGCTTGGGCGCGTCCCACTTGGCCGTAAAGATACCCGGTTGACTGGAATCGGGAGTCATCGGCAGCATGGCGGCAATCCCCGCCGGACCCATGATCCTGGCCTCGACCGTTGAAGCCGGGACCGGGTTGTAAGCCTTGTCGCGAACGTCGGCGCGGAACTCGACGCTACCGTCATCGAGCAATACCTGCTTTGAGGGGAGAGCGCTGATTTGGGCCGGAGTTTCGTTTACTAACCATCTCGACAACTGCTGCCAGAACAACTCATGGCTCATGTCTTTCACATCCTGACTCATCTGCCAGCGCCAGGTGCCGCTGCTGCCAAACACTGAGCTGCGTCCGCGTCCATATCGTTGCGTGACGAGAAGCGGGAATCGCCCTTTGCTCGTCGGCAAGGCATCGATCAGTACAGTTGCGCCGGGCTTGGCGGGACCAGTCTCCTGGTAGTTGGCCATGAAGGGAAGCTTCTTCCAGCGCTCGGCATTTTTCTGCGCGTCTTCTTCAATGCGAACGACCAGACTCTCGCGGCCGGCGTCGGTCAGTTCCGCAGTAGCGGGATCGCGATGAAAGGTGCCCTTACGGTCTGTGAGGAGGATCGGAATGATTTCGGCCATGGAACTGGCTGCATAACCGCCATCGTTTAAGGCGCCACGGCCCGCCAGAAACATCACCCCGCCGCCACGTCGGTCGGCGAAGTTCTTGATCATGGTTTGCTGCTGGGGCGTAAACCAGCTTGCCTCGACACCGCCGATGATCAGGCCGCTGAACTTGAAAAGGTCTTCTTCCTTGTCCGGGAAGCCTTGCTCCAGTTCCTTCGGGTCTTCGACACCCTGCCGGTAGATCTTGTTTTGCGTCGTACGCAGCATGGTGGTGAGCTGGAGGTTGCGATCTCCTTCGAGAGCGCGGCGGATGAACTTGAATTCCCATTTAGGCTCGCCCTCGATGTAGAGGATGCGGGGCTTAAGACTCTCGACATTGATGAGACGGGTCTGAGCGTTGTTGTTGGCGTTTTCTTCCTCATTGAGTTTGACGATGCTCGCCTTGACTCTGCGGGCCCCGGCAAGGCCTGCGTTGAACAGCAACGTTTCGGTTTGTGGCGAGCCATCTTCGCCGAGCGTGACTTCGCGGGAGGAGACGATCTTGTCATCCGCCATCACCATGAGCTTGGCCTTCTGGCCTTTGTAGCCGTAATGGCGAAAGCTGATTGCGGCACCGATGCGGCTGTCCGAGAGTGCGCGAAGCGGAACTTCAAGTTCCATGACTTCGAGATCGTTGGTGAGCTGCTCGGCACCGAATCCGACGGTATGAATCGGGATGCGGCGACGACGAATTTCTCCGAGCGTGTCCGCTTCGAGACCGCCGGCGTTATCACTGCCGTCGGTGAGAAGCACGACTGCGCCAATGGGAAGGCTGGCGGATTCTTCCATCATCTGCTTCATCGCCCCGCCGAGGTGGGTGGTGTTCTGCGAGCCGGTTACGGCTTCGAGATTCTGAATGCGCTCGAGGTTGGCACCCGCACGGTAGACGCGTACTTGAAAGCGGCTCTTCAGCTTGTCGAGCAAACCGGAGTTCAGCAATTGTTTGGCGGCATCGACTCTGGTACCGGCATCCTGCTTGAGCAACATGCTGCGCGAGTCATCGACAACTACGGCAATCACGTTCTGTTGCGGCTTGAGGGCGGTGACGCGGAGCGCAGGCCGCCAGAGCATGACGAGGAGCAGACAGAGTACAAAGGCTTGAATGGCGGCGACGGCAATCCAGCGCAGGCCTTTGAGATTATCACCCTGCCGCTGGAAGACTGTGTAGCCGAGCCCCGCGATCAAAGCGAAGCAAAGAACGATGAGGAGCCACATGGGCCATCCGGAGGCGAAAAGGAATTCACCTTTTGAGAAAAGCCGGGCTGGATAAAGGAACAACGATTCGAACATTCTCGGGTCTTAGATGCCTGCTCAGTGGGTCATGCTGTAGATGATGTAATTTAATCCGATGCGATAGGCCATCGACGTATAGCGCTCCGGGTATTGCGGCATATCGGCATGCTCCCAGGCGTCCCCCAAGTCCATGTTGTGACACATGGCAACGACAATTCGGCCCTTGTCATCATATATCGCTCCCCACTTCTCTTTGACTCCATCCTGCTCATAAGTGTTGCCCGTATAAAACATGACGATGCCGGGAATCTGAATCCGGTCGTCGAGATCGAAGAGGATATGGAAAATTGCGTCTTTGTTTGGGATATCGACGACAGGGCGATCGGGGAAAACGCGGCTCATGGAGCGCATGAAGATCTCCCATTCGATGGTGCCGTGGAAGTCGTCGACCATCAGGAAGCCGCCGCGGTTGAGGTATTCGCGCAGCTTGGCCGCCTGGGCATCGCTTAAATCCCAGTGGCCCACTTCGACGCCGTAGATCCAGGGATAGTCGAAAATCTTATCGGTATCAAGATCGACCACTTCTTCCACACTGCGGACGTTGATGCGCGAGAGGCGGCGGATCCCCTGGGCAAAGTGGCGTTCGGCTTTCGGATAGTCTGTCGTCCAGCTTCCGCGAACACCCCACATACCGGCACCCTGACGATAGGAGTTGTATTTCAGGCGGGCGAAGACCCATTCCGTCTTTTCGCCGGCATCGGCTGGATAAGGCTCCAGCACATCGTCGTTATCTAAAAACGGCAGTCTGCCACGTCTCTGGAAAGCGAGTGCCGCACCCGCCAACAAGAGCACAAAGCATAGGGCACGGAGGTATCGATTCATTGCCATCACCCAGATTTAGCCTACTTTAACACGGACGAAACAAAGAGCATCTCGTTACCTCCAATTGAAAACAAATTCCCGCACGGCCCGCCCAGAGGACTCGATTCCGAGACATAATTTGTAGTTGGAGCCAACTGCGAGCATGGGGAACGACAGCCTGACAATTACCGACAACCGAACCGGCAAGACCTACGACTTGCCGTTGAAGCATGGCAACATCCGGGCCATGGATCTACGGCAGATCAAAGCGGATGAAAAAGATTTTGGGGTCATGTCCTATGACCCCGCTTTTTTGAATACGGCAGCCTGCGAGAGCCGCATTACGTTTATCGACGGCGATAAAGGGATCTTGCGTTATCGCGGCTATCCCATCGAGCAATTGGCTGAGAAGTGCAGCTTTCTGGAATCGGCCTATCTTCTGCTCTATAGCGAATTGCCGGACCAGGACCAGCTTGCGGCATTTACGGCGAAGATCGCTAAGCATACCTTCATTCACGAGAACATGAAGAAGTTCATGGAGGGCTTTCGCTATGACGCCCATCCGATGAGCATGCTGGTGAGCTCGATTGCGGCCTTGTCGAGCTTTTATCCGGAAGCGCGCGACGTGCATGATCCGGCGGTGCGCGAGCTGATGGCGATTCGCCTGATCGCGAAGATGCCCACCATAGCGGCCTATGCGTTTCGTCACACCAACGGCTTGCCCTTTGTCTACCCGGACAATGAATTGAGCTACACGGCGAACTTCATGAACATGCTCTGGAAGATGGCGGAGCCAAAATTCCAGGCGAACGCTGTACTGGCCCGGGCGCTCGACATCCTGTTCATCCTGCATGCCGACCACGAGCAGAACTGCTCGACATCGACGATGCGGGTGGTTGCATCGGCGCAGGCAGACCCCTTTCTCAGTATGGCCGGCGCGGCGGCTTCACTCAGCGGCCCGCTGCATGGCGGGGCGAACGAAGAAGTGCTGCGGATGATCGACGAGATCGGCACGCTCGACCACATTCCCGCCTTTATCGAAAGCGTCAAGAAGGGCGAGCGCAAGCTGATGGGCTTTGGGCATCGCGTGTATAAGAACTACGATCCGCGCGCGCAAGTGATCAAGGAGACGGCCGAGAGCGTGTTCGCCGTGACGGGCCGGAATACGAAGGTCGATATGGCTCGCGAGATCGAGAAGATCGCCTTGAACGACGAGTACTTCGTGAAGCGGAAGCTTTATCCGAACGTGGACTTTTATTCCGGCATCATTTATGAGGCGATGGGCTTTAGGCCGGAGATGTTCACCGTGCTGTTTGCGATTCCGCGCACGGCGGGCTGGCTGGCGCATTGGGAAGAACAATCGAAGGACGCCGATACGAAGATCAGCCGTCCCCGGCAGGTTTACCTTGGGCCGGATGAGCGCAACATCAGTTAGAGCTTTACTCCTCCTTTTCCTGGCTCTGAATCTTGAGGCCGCGATTCGCAGACGGACGGGCGGAGGTGGCCTGCGACGCAAGGTCAACGTTGCCGATTTGATCACCACACCCGGCACGATCGAGGCCGAGTGGTACAACACGTTTTCGACAAATGGCAATTACTGGATGCCAAGCTTGCTGAAGGTCACGCCGCTGACGGGCGACAGCCTGCTGGCAAGGACGGAATTCAGCGTCGGCTTTGATGCCCTTGATATCGAAGAAGCAACTCATTCGAGCGACCACGTGACGATTTCGGCGCTAAGCGTCTTGACCAGTGGGCCGAAGTTCCGCTTTGCCGCAGGGCCGCAAGTAAATTGGTCGACGCGGGGAGACGCCGGAATCCATGCCGGAGGCGTTGGGCTGGCGCGTTGGGATCTTGGGGCGCACAATCTTGGATTCACTGGGAGTTGGAACGGTGTGCTCGATATTGGTGCTGGCTATGGCGTGCAGCTCCGCCGCTTTACCCCGCACGTGAACGTGCAGTGGGAGAGGGCGAAGTCGGTTCATGGCTTCTACTCGGCGACGGAGGGTGTCGCATTTCAGTTGAGTAAGCAACTTACCCTAGACTTCGCTGGGCTACAACTCGGCGCGGCGACAGGGCCGGTCGACTATCAGGTGCAGTGCGGATTGATTTACAACCTGGGAAAAATCCGCCGGCATTAGGGCGCGCGGAAGGATTTGGTTGCTCCATAGAGTTGGAGTAGCGGGTGGCGGACGACGGGCCGGTATTCATATTGGTGGCCGGATTGGAGGCTCGGAGCTTTGACTGAGACACGACCGGGTTTGGTGATCGTTTGCGCCGGTAGGGCCTTCCAATTGTCGGGCCGCTCAGTGAGATCGAAGCCCGTGACGTCCTGATATTCAAAGAAGACTTCAACCGAAGCCGCGCCACCGAGCGAGACCATATTTGCGGCGAAATTGGTGGTGGTTTCGATTTTGGGCGGCTCAAGCGCGGCCTCGACATTCTCCAGTTTGATGACGACCGGGTTGGGCCACTGACGATTGGTGTAGAGACGCTGGGCGTGCATGGCGCGCAGAATCAGCGTGTCGCCCTGCTGGCGGAAAGTGCTTTTCGGGACGACA
>JBKJSR010000077.1:0-5787 GCA_046594355.1 Bryobacter sp. | reverse complement strand
GCGATGCCTGTAGAGATGCTGTGCTTGCGGAGAACTTCTTCTTCGTCAAAGTCAGTGATGGTGGTACCTTCTTCGACGCGGAGCAGGCGGCTGGTTGCGCCGCCTGCAAAGAGCATGGCGCTGGCGAGCATGGTCTTGCCGGAATGGGCATGCCCCGCGAGCGCCAGATTTCTGATATCGACTGTGGCGTAGAGACGCATCGTCAGGTCCCCTCCTTGAGGGACTGAACAGGGGAATATCACAGTTGGAGGAGGAAGGGAAGCCCATAATTTGAAACAGTTTCCATTTGAGGTCCTCTATAACGTGAAGAGGTAGATCAAATGAAGAACTTAATGATGTTATTTTGTTTGGCTGTGGCGGCGATCGCGCAGCGGATTCCAGCGAATACCGCGATTGAAGTGCGGCTGATCGAAGGGATCGATTCCTCTAAGGCGACTGAAGGGCAGAGCTTTCGCGCAAGTGTCGCCGAGCCGGTAATTGTTAATGGCAGGACGGTGGTCGAGCGCGGTGCAGATGCGACTGTGAAACTGGTGAATGTGGATCAGGGGGGCAAGTTCAAGGGAAGCACGACGCTAGCCGTGACCTTGACGAGCCTGTCCTTCAATGGCCAGAGCGTTGACGTGACATCGAGCAATGTGACGCGCGTCAGTAAAGGGCAGGGGAAAAATACTGCTTTGAAAACGGGGATCGGCGCTGGGATTGGCGCGGCGATTGGAGCGATTGCCGGTGGTGGCAAAGGGGCGGCAATTGGTGCAGGTGCCGGCGGAGCCGCAGGGGCAGGGAGTCAGATTTTTACCAAGGGCAAGAAAGTGCAGATTCCCAGTGAAACGGTGTTGCAGTTTCAGTTGACGAGGGCGGCTGGAATGCGGAACGCAACGCCAGGCAGGGTCAGGAAGCACTAATTTTCGTCGAGCCGGGCGGAAAGGGATGTTAGTCTGAGGAAATGTGTTTTACTTCGATTTTTGCGGCGCTTTTGATGGCGCAGACCCCTACCCCGAAAGCTCCCGTGGCTGAGCCTAAGACCGGAGCGCCGGTGAAGAGGAGTCCGGGCACTGGTGCCAAGCCTGTTGCGCCGGGGATGGACAGGGCTGTTAGGCCGGGGCTGGAGCGGGCTCCTGCGCCGAAGCTGGACAAGCCTGTTGCAGGCAAGCCTGCTGTAGTCCGGACGGGCGTTGTGAAGCCGAAGCCAGTTGGGTCGGCTGTTGCTCTCACAACAGACGACGAGAAGACGATCTATGCACTGGGATTATCGATTCATCGTTCGCTCGCGTCTTTTAACTTATCCGCCGCAGAGCTTGAAGTGGTGAAACGTGGAATCACCGATGCGGCACTGAAGCAGCCGGCAGTGGAATTGAATGAGTGGGGGCCGAAGCTGCAGGGGCTTTCGACAGCACGCCAAGCGCTCGGTGCCGAGAAGGAAAAAGTGGCGTCGGTTGCTTATCTCGCCAAGGCGGCGACGGAACTGGGTGCGCTCAAGACCGAGTCTGGCTTGATCTATAGAGAAGTTTCGGCTGGTAGCGGTGGCTCGCCCAAAGCGAGCGACACGGTGAAGGTGCATTACCGGGGGACACTGATCGATGGTACTGAATTCGATAGCTCCTACAAGCGCAATGAGCCGGCACAGTTTGGGCTGGGACAGGTGATTCCGTGCTGGACCGAAGGGGTGCAGAAGATGAAGGTGGGCGGTAAGGCTAAGCTGGTTTGCCCTTCGGCGCTGGCTTATGGCGATGCAGGACGACCGTCGATTCCGGGTGGAGCGACGCTGCTGTTTGATATCGAATTGCTTGAGCTTGTCGCCGCGCCGTAGTTGCCGTATTTAGCGACGCGGGCGAGATGGCTTAGCCCGATGAGCAGCAGGCCGAGCAGTGCGGCGATGACGCCTGGGACAAAGCCAGTGGGACTGTAGCTCCATTCCACCGTGTGACTGCCTTTAGGGACGACAACGCCGCGCAGGGCGTGGAAAACGGTGAGCTTTTTTGCCGCCCGCCCGTCGATGGCGACGGTCCAGCCCGGGTCGTCTGAATCTGCGAGCACGAGTAGCGACTGGCAGTTGGCATGAGCGCGGATGCGTACCGCAGTGGGGTTGTGCAGGAGGATGATCGCGTCGCCGGGAGGGCAAGCTTCGAGACCAGCGACGGGGGTTTGCGTGAGTGCGACCTGACGCAGGTCGAGTGTTTCCGTCTCGAGATAGGTGGCTAGATCTCCCAGATTGCGATAGTTGAGCGATGCGCCTGTGAGCCAGACGCGAGGGAAGGGAGCGCGGGGGTATTCCCAGACATTAATGCCGTGCTCTCCCGTGAAGAGAATTCTTGATCCTGCTTCGCGCGAGGTGGGGCCGACGTGATAGCCGATGCCAACGAGTTGAGCGGTGCGCGGGCCGAACCAATCGACATCGGCGTGCGACTTGGAGAGACTTGCGAGGTAGCCTCCCATGACTTCGACGCCGTGCCAATCGCCGAAGTTGAAGGGAATGGCTGTGTCGTCGAGCGTAATGCGGACGGGTGCCGGTAAGGTGGTGAGGAAGTCACGCACATCCATGTGGCGGGACATGGGGGTGAGTAAATCGTGCGAGTTTTTGTCGAAGCGATTTGCCATATTGAAGTACGACATATTGGAAGCTTCGATCAGGATTGCGCACAGGAGTAGCGGATAGAGATGGCGCTGCGCGATTTTTCCATGGCGGACGGCGTGGTAAGCGAAGCCGATGAGTAGGCTTACGAAGGCGACGCCAAGCCAGCGCTGCTCGAGTTGGCTCTGGTTGCCGGGGAAGAGTTTTGCGACAGTGAAGAGTGCGATGACTGTGCCGGCGAAGATCCAGTGCAGGCGCGCCGAAATCGGGTGTGACGGGGTGTGGCGGTGCGATTCCATTCCCAGTGCGGCGAGTAGGGAGAAGGAGAGGGTGAAGATTGCGCCTGCCATCGAAGGGCTGCGTGCCTTTTCGATCATCGGGAGCAGGCTGTAGAGAATTGGTTCGAGGCCACCGAAGCGGCCCATGCCGTAGAGCAGCGCGGCGATGCCGAGACCGGTGAAGAGTTTTACTTCGAGACGGGACCACTGGGTGCGGATCGCCCAGATGGCGAGAGTGAGAGCGGTTGCGCCGAGAAAGAGGCTGGTGTGCCTTTCCGCACCGGGCAGCAAAATCGAGAAGAGCGACTCGGGAATGTTGGCGTATTGTTCATGGATGAAGTAGGCGACATTATCCTGCCAACCGACAGTCTTTTCCATGCCTACCCAGCGCACGGCGAGCTTGCCGTAGGCGAGGCCGGGGAGCAATTGGGGTGCGGCGATGAGGCCGGCAATGAGGAATGTCGCGATGGCGGGATAGATGCGCAGGGCGATGGCGGCGGCGGCAACGGCGAGGCTGACGAAGATGGGGAGTTGGTGGTGCCCGCTGAGCCAGGCGAGTCCGAGAAAGAAGCCGGCCCAGGAGGCGGAGCGGAGTGGATGGTCCGAAGATATTGCGGCGAGAAGGAAGCGGAAAACAAGGGGTGCCCAGATTAGGCCGCTGATCATTTGGGGCCAGTCGTTCGAGCCGAGGAAACCGAAGAGGGCAAAACAGAGGCCACCGCAGACGGCGGGGAGTCTTGCAGCGCCGAGCGAGCGTGCGAGCCAGTAGAGGTTGAGAGCGGCGATGTAGTGGAGCAGGAAGAACCACCAGTGCAAAGCACCTTGGCGGAGCCAGCCCCGGCGCAGAGGCGCGGCGAAGAGCAACCAGTTGAGAGGATTGACGACGCCGGGTTGGCCTTGACCGATGAGATTCTGACCGGCCCATTCATAGGGGCTCCAGAGGGGGATGCGGCCCTGGTGCCATTCGCTTGCCTGGAATTGTAGCCAGGGGAGGACCTGGCTGGTGAGGTCGTGTCCGTTGAGCCAGGAGTATTGGTCGGTGAGGAGGATGCGCCAGAAGCTGAGTACGAGGAGCACGAAGAGCAGGCTTGGGCCTGCACAACGGCTGGCAAGAGCCAGCAGTGGTTGAAAAGCACCAGGCAGGGAAGATGTGCGGGAGCGGGGCGCAGTCACAAAGGCTAGTATCTCCAACGAGTTAGGTGTTTGGCAAAGGAAATGTAGGGAGTATTAGCGAAAGGATGTACGCAATGCGACGCTTACTCTTCAGTGTGGGGACTTTAATGGGCTGTCTGATGACGGCCAATGGGCAGCAAAACGACGACTCCGCGCGGGGTGTAGCGCGGGTGAGCGTGATCGCCGGGGAGGTCTCGGTGAAGCGCGGGGATAGCGGCGATCAGGTCGCCGCAGCACTGAATGCGCCGCTGGTGGCACAGGATCGTTTGTTGACGGGGATAGGTTCGCGGGCCGAATTGCAGTTTGATTATGCGAACCTGATTCGCCTGGGATCGAATACGGAAGTGCGGCTGGCGGAATTGCAGTCGCAGCGATTTCAGGTGAATGTGCCGCTGGGTCTGGTGACATTCCGGGTGTGGCAGAATTCGCAGGCGGAAGTGGATATCAACACTCCGGTGGCGAGCATTCGTCCCACGCGGAAGGGTGAATACCGCATACAGGTGCTGGAGGACGGTTCGACGGAAGTGACGGTTCGGGAGGGCGAAGTGGACTTGTATACGCCACAGGGTTCGCGGCGGATTGGTGTTGGGAAGACCGTTATGATCCGTAATACGAATGGCGGTGAGGCGAGTTTTCAGACTTCGAATCAGGCACCCCTCGACAGTTGGGATCGATGGAACCGGAGCCGCGATCAGGAACTGGCGTCTTCGCGGAGCCAGCGGTATTTGCCGCAGGGCGTTTATGGTGGGGAGCAGTTGGATAGCTATGGCGACTGGGTAGATAGTGCGCCTTATGGAAATGTATGGCGGCCGCGGGTGGCGGCAGGCTGGGCACCGTACCGAGTGGGGCGCTGGTCGTGGCTCGACTGGTATGGGTGGAGCTGGGTGAGTTCCGACCCGTGGGGCTGGGCACCTTATCACTATGGGCGATGGTTTGACAATGGCGGGAGCTGGTGCTGGTGGCCGGGCGCGATGGGATCATTTCATCACTGGTCGCCTGCGCTGGTCGGCTTTGTGGGATTTGGACGCGGCGGTGGCGGGATGGGATTTGGCTGGGGCAATGTGGGTTGGATTCCGCTTGCTCCTTATGAGACCTACAACCGGTGGTGGGGTAACGGGTTCTACGGGAACAATGGCTACAACAACACGACGATTATTAACAACATCAACGTGACTAACAACTATCGCAACGCGAGAGTGGATGGTGGCGTGAGTTATGTGGAAGCGAGTAACTTCAATCGCGGGGTTTCGCGTTTGAATGGCAACGATGGCGGATACCGTGCCGCCAGGACAAGCGAATTGCAGAATGCGAGTGAGTTTCGCGGGCCGGTGGGGATTGCTCCGGGGCGCGATAGTGTCCGCTTTACGAGTCAGGATGGCGTGAGAGGCGGTGGAGTGGCGCTGGGTACTCGCGAGGATCAGCGTTTTACGGCGCGCCGCGAGTCGGCGCAGGTGACACGCGTTCCGTTTGAGCAACAGCGGCAAAACGTGGAACAGATGGCGCGCGGATCGGGAATGGTTCGCGGTGACGACGGCGTTCGTGGTGTCGGCTCGACTGGGAACGATGGTTTCCGGCGCAGTGGCGGCGATGCGAGTGCGCCTGCTGGA
Source organism: Bryobacter sp. (assembly GCA_046594355.1). Classification (GTDB taxonomy): domain Bacteria; phylum Acidobacteriota; class Terriglobia; order Bryobacterales; family Bryobacteraceae; genus Bryobacter. Next base: position 160 of record JBKJSR010000077.1, on the reverse strand, counting down.
GTGCGCGGTAGTGAGGGTTTTGTGCAGCGGGACTCTGGTGTTCGCGGTGTCGGCTCGACTGGGAACGATGGTTTCAGGCGGAGTGGCGGCGATGCGAGTGGTGGAGTGCGCGGCAATGAGGGTTTTGTGCAGCGGGACTCTGGTGTTCGCGGTGGCGGGG
>JBKJSR010000717.1:0-3696 GCA_046594355.1 Bryobacter sp. | reverse complement strand
GTTCTATCCGGGCTGCCGACCACCGGTGGCGGATTTGAAGTCCTGATCCAGGTGACGGACGCGACTTCGCTGATTGCACAAAAGAACTTCAATTTTGTAATCGGCTCTTCGGTGCTGTCCTTCTTGACGACTAGCTTGCCACCGGCTTATCTTGGCCTGACTTATGCGGCGCAATTGCAGGTTGGCGGTGGAGCGGCTCCGTATGTGGTCTCCATCATTGGCGGCAGTCTGCCTTCGGGTCTGACGATGTCGTCGGTTGGCCAGATTACGGGTACGCCAACGGCCGTGTCGTTCAACACCATCACATTTCGGGTGGTCGATGCGACGAGCACGACGGCGACGGTTACATTGAATCTGGCAGTCGGCACATCGACCTTGCAGTTCTCTTCTCTGATTATTCCGACGGCGGCGGTCGGACAGCTTTACAACACTGCGCTGGTGGTGACAGGCGGATCAACGCCTTATACCTTCAGCGTTTCGAGTGGCTCTTTGCCGCTGGGCATGATCCTTTCCCCGGCCGGAGTATTGTCTGGGACGACGGTGCAATCGGGAGTATTCAACTTTACGGTGCGAGTGCAGGATGCAGCGAGCGGTGTGTTGTTTCAGAGCTTCCTGTTAAACGTCGTGACGACCAGCATGCAGATTACGACAACTTCGCTGCCATCTGGGCGCGTGAATCAGGCGTATTTGCAGACGATCCAGACCAGCGGCGGAAGCTTGCCAATTCGCCTCGAAGTGCTGTCGACGATCAACTCGGGCTTCCTGCCATCGGGCTTGACGCTATCGCTGACCGGAGTATTGTCTGGCACGCCTCAGGCGACGGGTAGCTTTACATTTACCGTGAGGGCGACGGATGCGCAGAACTTGACGGCGCAGGCGAACTATACGCTGGTGATTCTGGCGGCGGCGCCGGTGATCACGACGGTATCTTTGCCGGCGGGAACGGCGGGCACCGCTTATAGCCAGAACATCAATGCGGGCGGGGGGGCGCCTCCGTTCACGTTTTCACTTCTATCGGGGCAGCTTGCTCCGGGCCTGAATTTAAGTCCGGCGGGGATCCTTTCCGGCAATCCGACTACACCGGGGAGCTACTCGTTTACCGTGCGCGTGTCCGACGCGGCGCAGCAGACGGGAGACGCGACTTTTGCTCTGGTGATTGGATCGGGAGCGACGCAACTTACGATTAGTGCGTTTGCACCGCCCGCTGGTGTTCTCTATTTCCCCTACAGTTTGTCCTTGACGGCAACTGGAGGCAGGCAGCCTTATGGGTGGTCGATCGTTCAAGGACCGATTCCGAATGGGTTGCGGCTGGATTCCAATGGTGTGTTGAATGGATTGTTGCTGGCACCGGGAACTTATCGGTTTACGGTGCGAGTGACAGATGCGAATAACTCGACGGCCGAGGCTACCCTCGGCATTACCGTGGCTGGGGCGGCGAGGCTGGCGGCGGCGAGTGTTGGCACTTCTTATGCTGGACGGGTGCCGCAACCCGCGACGGGCCGCACGCCGTTTACGTATGCGGTGAATGCGAATGCGCTGGGCGACCTGCCGCCGGGGCTTACGCTGAGCAGCGACGGGATCTTCACGGGGCTTCCCCAGATTCCGGGTGAGTATACGTTCGGCGTAATCATCCGGGATGCGAACGGATTCTCCACGAATGTGGCAGTGACGATTCCCGTGTTGGCAACCTCGCCGTTGCGGATTGTAACGCCATCGCTGGCTGGCGGCACGACGGGAGTTGGATACAACCAGACCTTGACCGCTACCGGTGGCCGTGAGCCTTACTCATGGGTGGTTAGTTCCGGCACATTGCCGAACGGGCTCATTTTGAATCCGCTCAGTGGCATTGTTAGTGGAACCCCGACTCTGCCGGGCAGTGGATTCTTCGTCGTCCGCGTAGCCGACACTAACGGTGCGACGGCATCTGGTTATTACGGGATCAGCGTGGCAGTGGCAGGTTCGCCGACGATGAACGCGATCACCAGCGCCGCCAGTTACGGAGCAAATGGTGTCGCTCCGGGTGAGTTACTCGTCTTGTTTGGCGGGACGCTGGGGCCGCAAAATCTGACGACCTTCAGCCTTGAGAACAACATGGTACCTACCGTGCTGGGCGGGGCGCGGGTGTTGTTTGACGGCGTGGCGGCTCCGCTGATTTACACGAGAAGCGATCAGGTGAGCGTAATTGCCCCTTACAACCTCGAAGACAGGACTACGACTAGGGTTGTGGTTGAGTATCTCGGGTTCCAGTCGACGCCATTTCTGTTGCCGGTGGTGAGTTCGAAGCCGGGGCTGTTTACCGTGGACGGCAGCGGGCAGGGACCGGCCGCGCTGTTGAACGAGAATGGGAGTGTAAATGGCCCGAATAACCGGGCGGGCAGGGAATCGATTGTGGTTCTTTACCTGACTGGTGGCGGGGCGATGACGCCCGGAGGAGTGGCTGGCCGCGTCGCGGCCGGGATTTCGAGTCTGAATCAGCAGACGCTAGTGACTATCAACGGCAATCCGGTGACCGTGCTTTATGCGGGTAACGCACCGGGCCTAGTGGAGGGCGTGATTCAGGTGAACGTGAAGCTGCCGCTGATTACTTTGCCGGGTCAGAACTTGATCCGGGTTCAGATTGGGCCGAACGCTACGACGGCGAACGCGACGGTTTGGGTGCAGTAGCGACGGCTTACTTTACAAAGACCATGGAGCCGAAGCGTTTGGCATTGTGAGGGTTGGGATTGACTAAAGCGGAATCGCTCCAGAGGCTATGGCGGCGTTCCGGTTCGACGCCGTCCCAACGGTTCAGATTGATGGTCCAAGTGTCGCCCGGATTGGGAGTCTTACCTGCGTTGAGCCCTTCGAATTCAGTGAAGGGGATGGCGACCTCCAGCGTCCAGCCCTGATCTTTGTCGCCACGGGCGTTGAGGGTACCGTTGATATGTGTGGCCAGTTGGACGCCTTCGAGATTGAGGCGCTTGAGCAGGTAGCGGGACCCGAAATAGACGTAGTCGTAGAGCACGGCGCGGGCATTCATTTCAAGGCCAATGTAGACGTCGGTTTGAGCGGGATTGGGGTTGATGAAAGCTTCGACGGCATCGTCGCGATAGGTGGGGTCGTCGCGCTTTTCGAATTGGGCAGTGATGTCCATGTCTTCGCAATCGTAAGCGATGTAGAGGTATAGTTCGTCCCAGAGCAGGCGGGCGGTAGTTTTTTGCCTGGCTCCTTTTTGCTCGTTCCAGGGGAACTGGAAGGTGACGTGGTCGGCGGCGCGCCAGGCTTCTTCGGTGAGTTTGCCGTCGATCGCGATCTTGGTTGTGGCGCGGCGGACTTCGAGCTTGGGGATGGGTGGCAATCCGGTGGTGCGCAGGTTGGTGGCGGGTTGCGCCATGGCCAGGCTTGCGGTAAGGGTTGTGGCGAGCAGGAGCGCGGGTACGAAGGTGGTGAGGCGGTACATGGTTAGCGACAGTCTATCGTGGCTGGGTGGACACTCAGCCCGACTTGCGCAGTTCGAGGCCGGAGCGCCTGCTAAGGCCTGAAGAATCGCGGCGCTAAACTCCCCAACTGTAATCTTTGAGGGCAGCATCGAGCTCGTCGGTGGAGTCGTGGAGGCGCATGAGTTCGAGGCGGAGGGCGTCGCACATCGCCTTCCAACTGGCTTCGATGATGTTTTCCGAAACGCCTACCGTAGCCCAAACTTCGCTTGAAGTCGCT
>JBKJSR010000409.1:0-3457 GCA_046594355.1 Bryobacter sp. | reverse complement strand
GCTGTAACACCACGGACGTCGCTGAGTTTGGGGTTGGCCCCTTTCGAAAGAAGGAGGCCGACAGTGGCGAAATTGCCGGCGGCGCGGGCGGCGATCATGAGCGGAGTACGACCCTGTTTCGATTGTGCATTCACTTCTGCATCGTGTTCGATCAGCATTCGCGCCTTGACTGGGTCGCCCGCCGCCCACAGCAGAGCCGTTGCATCGAAATTGTTCTTCGCGTTCACGATTGCGCCATTGTCGAGCAGCAGCTTCATGGCCCTCGAACTGCCGAAGGCGGCAGTATGCATGAGGGGGGTGGCACCTTTTGCATCCCGCTTTTCAATGTCGGATTTGGGCATCGATTTCAGGAATGCCAGATCATCGTTGCGGATGGCTTCGAATACAGTCCCGGATGAGTCATTCGCGAGACAGTAAAGCGGGGCGAGAGTTAGTGCTAAAGCGAAGATCCAGGCAGGCTTCATTTGAATGGCTCCAGCTAAGTACTATGGCATGAGCCGCGGCAAACTTCAAGGCGGGCCACCACGGGGGAGCCGATTTGGATTATTGTAGCTAGCATGACCCGTAGAACTCTGTTGGCCGCCGCGGCGGTGAATCCTTTGTCGACACTGGCGGCGGTGCCGGATGTGCCGATCATCGATACGCACATTCATTTGTTTGATCCGAGACGGCCCAAGGGGATTCCATGGCCTCCGAAAGACGATGCGATTCGCTATAAGCCGGCGTTGCCGGAGCGCTTTGTGGCATTGACCTCGAAGCTGGGGATTGTGGGGGCGATCGAGGTGGAGTGCAGCCCACTGATCGAAGATAACCAGTGGGTGCTGGATGTGGCGGCGAAGGCACCGGTGATGGTGGGGATGATCGGGAACCTGCAGCCGGGAGAGGCTGGGTTTCGAGTGGAGTTTGAGCGGTTGCGGAAGAATCCGCTGTATCTGGGGATTCGTTATGGAAATCTTTGGGGACGCGATTTGGGTACTGAGTTGAAGAAGCCGGAGTTTGTGGCGGGATTGAAGGAGTTGGCGGCGGCGAAGATGATACTGGATTCGGCGAACCCGAATCTGAAGTTGTTGGGGGATTTGCGGCGGGCTTCGGACCTGGTGCCGGAACTGCGGATCATGATCGATCATTTGCCGGGGATGGATGCGCCTACGGATAAGGCGGGCGTGGCGCAGTATGAGGAGGTGTTACGAAGTTTGTCGGCGCGCAAGCAAGTGTATGTGAAAGTGTCGGCAGTGTTACGCAAGAAAGATGGCGTTGTGATTAGCGATGGGGCTTATTATCGGCCGAAGCTCGATGAAATGTGGCAGAGGTTTGGGGAGGACCGAGTTGTGTTTGGGAGCGACTGGCCGAATAGCGATGGGCTGGGGACTTATGAGCAGGTGCTGACGGTGGTTCGAGATTATGTTGGGACAAGAGGCAGAGGGGCGGCGGAGAAGTATTTTTACAAGAATTCGCTCGCGGCTTACCGGTGGAAGGGCCGGACGGCCGCGCAGTTGGCTCTAAGCGGGAAGTAGTTGAGGCGAATTAGTTAGCTCAGGATGTTTTTGAGCTGTGCTTCGACTTCGGCCATGAAGGCTTCTGTGGTGAGGTAGGGATGGTCGGCGGCGATCAAGATGGCGAGATCCTTGGTCATTTTGTTGGATTCAACGACGTCGACGCAGGCTTTTTCGAGAGCCAGTGCGAAGTCGACGACGTCGGGAGTTCCGTCAAACTTGCCACGATATTGAAGGCCACGGGTCCAGGCGTAGATGGAGGCGATGGGGTTAGTTGAAGTTGGCTTGCCCTGCTGGTGCATGCGGTAATGGCGGGTGACCGTGCCGTGTGCGGCTTCGGCTTCGATGGTGCTGCCGTCGGGGGACATGAGTACGGAAGTCATCAGGCCAAGCGAGCCGTAGCCTTGCGCGACTGTGTCGGACTGGACGTCGCCATCGTAGTTTTTGCAAGCCCAGAGATAGCCTCCGGACCACTTCAGGTTGGAAGCGACCATGTCGTCGATGAGACGGTGCTCGTAGGTGAGGCCGTTGGCCTCGAAGGCTGTCTTGAATTCAGAGTCGAAGATCTCCTGGAAGAGGTTTTTGAAGCGGCCGTCGTAGGCCTTGAGGATCGTGTTTTTCGTTGAGAGATAGAGGGGGAAGGAGCGTCCGAGGGAATAGTTGAAGCAGGCACGGGCGAAGCCGATGATGGAGCTATCGAGATTGAACATGCCCATGGCGATGCCGGCGCTGGGGGCCTTGATGATTTCGCGCTCGATGGGGGCGCTGCCGTCGTCTGGGGTGAAGGTGATTTTGAGGGTGCCTGGACCGGGGAACTGGAAGTCCTGGGCGCGGTATTGGTCGCCGAAACCGTGTCGGGCGACGACTACCGGCTTGTCCCAGTGGCTGACGATGCGGGGGACGTTTTTGCAGATGATCGGCTCGCGGAAGATGGTGCCATCGAGGATGTTGCGGATGGTGCCGTTGGGGCTGCGCCACATTTGTTTGAGGTTGAATTCTTTAACGCGCGATTCATCGGGAGTGATAGTTGCGCACTTCACGGCGACGCCGTATTGTTTGGCGGCATTGGCGGAATCGATGGTGATCTGGTCGTTGGTCTCGTCGCGTTTCTGGACGGATAGATCGTAGTATTTGAGATCGATGTCGAGATAGGGAAGGATCAGGCGCTCGCGAATCGACTGCCAGATGATGCGCGTCATCTCGTCGCCGTCCATTTCGACGACGGGGTTCAGGACTTTGATTTTTGACATGGAAAGTTGTGGGCTCCGCAGGGAGGGTTAATTTTCGATTATCTCCCAGAACTGGTGAGGATAGGGAAGCGTTTATGCGGCCCCTTTCTCGATCGTGGTGGCAAGCTCCCTGAGTAGTGCGGCACCGTCGCCGCGATATGCGCTGCCGTGTTGACAGGCGAGCGTGGATGGACGCAGAGCTGCCAAGTGCCCCAAAATACGCGATGTGCCGGTTGCATGCGCGTAGTAGTCCATCATGCTGCGCATTCCTTCGCTTGCAGTGAGGACTTCGGATTCGGTCACGGCTGGCATATTCGCACCAGGTTGTGTGAACAGGTCTCCGCAGAGCAGGGTCTGAGTGGACAGATCGAAGAGTACGCCGCAATCCCAGCCATGTGGCACGTGCGGCGTGTAAAGCCACTTCATGCGGCGGCTGCCGATGGAAAATTCCTCGCCATCCGCGAAACCGCGGGCGGGCCGGTTGGCGAAGTCGTTGAGCGATGTCATCACACCGATTTCTGTGCCGAAGGGTGTTGCCTGAGGTGCGGCTTCCAAGAAGTTGTTGAGCGCGCCATATTCGTCGCCTTCAAAATGCGATCCACCGATCCAGCGGAGTTTTTCAACTGGCAGCACTTTCCCGATGGCTTCGAGGGTGATCGGGAATAGCTTGCGGTACCCGGTGTGGAAGAGTAAGGGTTCGTCATCATTGATCAGGTAGGAGTTGAAGGTGAATCC
>JBKJSR010000323.1:0-12166 GCA_046594355.1 Bryobacter sp. | reverse complement strand
CTTCCACATTGGCAAACACCTCCAATCCCGTCGACGCTTTTGTGAAAGCTATGTATGCGACCAAGGGTATCCAGCCCCTTGGCGTGGCGGACCAGCGCACGCTGCTGCGCCGCGCCTACCTCGACCTTACAGGGATTCCGCCGACCCCAGCCGAACAGGATGCCTATCTGGCAGATCATTCGCCCGACAGTTTTGAGAAGCTCATCGACCGTCTTTTGGCCAGCGAACAATACGGTGTGCGCTATGGCCGCCACTGGCTCGATGTGCTCCGTTACGCCGACTCGGAAGAACTCATGTATGCCGCGCCCGGTATTCACTACTGGCGGGACTGGGTGATTAACGCCGTCAATTCCGACGTTCCCTATGACCAATTCGTGCGCGCTCAACTCACCGGTTATCGGAACACGGAACGCACCACCGTGCAGGCCGTTGGCCGCCGCTCTCCAGCCGAGCGCCGTCCCGATGATATTTTTGCTCTCGGCTTTCTGGCTCGTGGTGCCGTGAATCGCGACAGCAAAGATCTCGGCGAGCTCCAGATCGCCGCAGTCGAAACTGTGTCCACTGCCTTTCTGGGTATGACCGTCGGTTGTGCCAAGTGCCACGACCATATGTTCGACCCCATCCGGCAGAAGGACTTCTACGCGATGAAGGCGCTGTTTGACCCTTTGGTGATCAAGAAGCAGACGCTCGCCACGCCCGCTGAACTAGTGGTATATGGAAAGCAACTCGAAGAATTTAACAAGAAGCGACTGGCGGCGGAAGCACCAGTCAACGCGCTGACCGAACCCTATCGCGCCAAGCTTTATGCCGACCGTGTAGCCATGCTGCCGGCGGACGTGCAGTTGTTAATCAAGAAGTCTGAGAAGCAGCGCACGCCCGCCGAACAAAAGATCGCCGACGATTATTTTCCAGTTCTTCGCATCGACACGGACAAGATCGAAGAGGTAATGCCGGAGGCCGACAAGCAACTCTACAAGGATCTACGCGCCAAGCTGAACCAGGTCAACGGGCCGACGCTTCGTTCGCTGGTCAAGCCACTGCCCGCGTTCTGGACCGTCGAAGTGGATCGTGGACTCGAGCGGGACAAGAGCTACATCCTGACCAGTGGAGACCCGGAGCGTCCCGAAAAGAACAATCCCGTCGAGCCCGGTTGGCCGTTCTTCGCCGGCGAACCAAACCTGAAAGAAGGCCGCGTCGAAGCCTTCTCCGACTGGCTCACCGCCAAAGAGAATCCTCTTTTCGCCCGCGTTGCCGTGAACCGTCTTTGGCAATGGCATTTTGGGGAAGGACTGCACAAATCGCCCAGCGACTTCGGAGTCATGGGTGGCCGTCCAGCCAATCTGCCCCTGCTCGACTGGCTCGCTTCCGAGTTCATCGCCCGCAACTACAGCATGAAGGCCATGCACAAGCTCATCATGACTTCGCAGGCCTATCGACTGGCAAGTTCCGGCGATCAGGATCTCACGAAGAAGAATCTTGCCGCCGATCCGGCCAACCGATTTCTGTGGAGCTTCCGTCTGCAGCGCCTTGAAGCCGAACCCATTTGGGACTCAATCCTCAGCGCCGCCGGCAATCTCGATACCAGCCTTGGGGGTGCGTCCTTCGACATCGAGAGCCGCGCTCCGCGACGCGGGGCCGCACCCGCTCCCGAAGGAAAGATGAACCGCCGCGGCGCCTACATCGTGCGCGGTTTCTCCACCAGCCGCGAAGTGGTTCCGAATTTCCTTCAGTCTTTCGATGTCGATGATGGGCGTGCTCCCTGTCCACAGCGCACACAAACGGTCACCGCGCCGCAAGGACTATTCCTGATGAACAGCCCCGAGATCGAGAAGGCAACTATGATGTTTGCCGAACGGCTTAACAAGGAGTCCAATGGCGAGCTCGGCATTGCAGTGGACCTGGGCTACCGTATCGCGCTTAGCCGCCCGCCCTCTCCGGGAGAGAAGGATCATGCCCTGAGTTACGTGGGGACCGATCCCAGCCGCCTGAAGAATCTGGCGTGGCTGATTTTCAATTTAGACGAGTTCATTTACGTTCCATAAAATATGGCCGACCACACTCCTTATCCTTGCGGACAGCTTTCGCGCCGCCACATTTTTCAACAATCCATCGGCGCGCTGCTAGGTGGCGCTGTCGGTGCGCTATGGGCCGAAGACGGCAAACTCGATGCGCGACTTCCTGGAGACAAAAAAGCCGACGCCGTCATTTTCCTGTTTATGTGCGGCGGCGTCAGCCACATTGACACCTTCGATCCAAAGGGCAATAAGAACGCCGGCAAACTGATCGACGCTATCGGCTTTGGCGACAACGTCGCCGAGATGAAGCGCCCGGTCATTCCTTGTTTGCGCACCTTCAAGAATTACGGGCAGTCGGGCACTCCTGTTTCCGACTGGTTCCCCAACGTTGGGGGCGTCATCGACGAGATTGCCGTGGTGCGCTCCATGTGGTGTCACGAAGGCAACCATTTCCCCGCAGTGATTGAGACCCAGACCGGGCACCGCGGGCGTGCCTTCGACAATCCATCCTTCGGGGCATGGGCTTCTTATGCTCTGGGTTCTGGCAATCAGAATCTGCCGACTTATGTCAACGTCGGGCGCGCCTCTTCCCCTGTTCAACTGACCGGCGGTTATCTAGGCGCGACCTTCTCGGCGACTCCATTTCAGGCTGGCCCCACGCCGATTCCGAACCTCATTCCGCCCAAGAGCAGCAACGCTCTTGAGCGCGACAAACAGATGGAAACGCTGCACCGCCTGAATCGCGAGTTCCGCGAGCGGCACGAGCTGAACACGGATATCGCCGCAAGGGTGAAGTCCTATGAACTGGCTGCGCGCATGCAATTGAGCGCTCCCGAAGTGGTAGATCTCTCGAAGGAACCGCAGCATATTCTCGACCTCTACGGCATTGGCGAAAAGCCGACGGACGAGTTCGGACGTCAACTGCTCATGGCCCGGAGGCTTGTCGAGAACGGCGTCCGTTTCGTACAGATCTGTCATGCGGGCGGAGGCAATGGCAGTTGGGATGCCCATGGTGATATGAAAACCCACGCACCTCTTTGTGCCGCGGTTGACAAGCCGATTGCCGGTCTCATCAACGACCTAAAACAACGCGGTATGTTGCAGCGCACGCTGGTCGTTTTCACGAGTGAGTTTGGCCGCAGTCCGTGGTCGCAAAACACTACCGGCCGCGATCACAATCCGAAGGGCTATTCTTCCTGGTTAGCCGGTGGCGGCGTGAAGGGCGGGACCGTGCATGGAGCGACGGACGAGTACGGCTACAAGGCCGTTGAGAACCCACATTACTACAGCGACCTGCACGCGACGATCCTGAAGCAGTTGGGACTCGATCACAAGAAGATGCAGTTCCGGGCCTTGGGGCGGCTCTTCCATCTGGTGGAAGATGGCCACGGTCCGATTGATCCAATCCTGGGCTAGCAGCGTAATCGGCTGTCGGCATACGAACGCATTTAAGCGGTCGTGGTACTAGGGCTTGCGCGCGAAGTCCAGGTTCCGCTGAAACGCCGCATCGCCTGGAGCCAGCTTGCACGCTTTTTCAAAGTAGGCGATCGCCGCCTTGCGGTCGCCTTGTTCGAGAACTACCTCACCCAGCGTGTTGAATATGGGCGCTTCGTTCGAGTTGAGTTGCGAGGCTATTTCGAGGCTCGCCTTTGCATCCGCCAGATGGTTGCTGCTCTTCTCGATCAGCCCGAGCAGGTAATGATAAAGCCAGGTAGCAGGGCTGATGCTGATTGCGGCTTGTGCATACTCCCGCGCCGCGCCGTAGCGCTGCAGATCAAAGTTCAATCCTGCCAAGCGGAACAAGAGAGTCGCATCTGCGGGCATGGCTTCGCGTGCCTGTTCGAGACGATTGGCCGCAGACTCAAGATCACCGGCCTGCAGGAGCGACCTTGCTTCATCGATCCAGCCTGCCGCTTGCCGTTGCAACTCCGTGTTGTCTTTTTCCTTCTTCGTTAACCCGGAAAACCTGGCTAATGCCAGCTTGCGATCCGCTGCCCGTCCTAGCCCGCCCCAGGCTCGCGCGAGTTGGTAGAAGACTTGTGGCTCATTGTCGCCACCCAGTTTGACCGCCAGTTCCAGTTCGGCCCGGGCTTGTTCAAACTGACTCATCCGGTTTAGCGCGGCTCCGAGCAGAAAGTGTACTTCATAAGCCTTGGGTTGCACGGCGGCGGCTTTTCGCAGCAACGGCATGGCCGCTTCATTTTCTCCGGCACGCGCGAGCAAGTTACCCAGTCCGGTGAGGGCTGGGAAGTAGTCCGGCTGCAACTCGAGTGCCTTTTGAAACTGCGCCTCCGCCCTCTCGCGAGTTCCTCCCGCCGCGTAGACAGCGCCGAGGTCGGCGCGAACATCAACTTGAGCGGGTGAAACTTCGACCAGTATTTCGAGCAAGGGAAGCGCCTTCGTGTGGAGACCATTCTTGAGGTAGAGGTTCGAGGCCGCCCGCAAGGCGGGAGCATTCTTTGGTTCGAGCGCAAGCACTTGCGAGTAAGCCGTCAAGGCTTCGCCGTCATTGCCCCGCGTGTCATAGGCATCGCCAATCGCCAGATGTGCAGCCACTAGTTTTGGGTCGCACTGCACGGCTGAGCGAAACGAGATCAGCGCTTCGCCGGTGTGCTTGAGACGGTGACGCGCCAGGCCAATGTAGAGGGCGTTGGCGCAATCCGGGTGCCGCCGATTTGCCGCTTCAAAGAGTTTGATCGCCGCTGCGTAGTCGCCGCGATCGAAGACCGTTTTTGGATCCTGAGCGAAGGCTGGCCAGAGCAGCAAAGTTCCTATTAGAGCCTGCCTCATTTTGCGTAAGGCACTCTTGAGGTGATGCCCTTACCTTCTGTAATGGTGACAATTTGACCGGCGTTCAGTGGGCCAAGTTTTTCAATTACTCCGCCTAGCCACTGCACCTCAACCGATTCGGTGAAGTCGGCATTGCCGAGGCCGAAGTGCAAACGAAAATCACTTTGCGATAGAAATGTCGACCCCGACCGTACTTCTCCCGTTAAGGTGCGCTTCCCCGAAGTTACTCTTGCGAAGCTACCGATCGCACTACGATTGGTCTTCTGGCCAATCAGCTTCAGGGTAATGGACTGATTTGTGGCTGAAGTGTTCCGCAGCAAGTTCAACTTTTCATTCATGTTGCCGATCAGCAAATCGGTGCGTCCGTCATTGTCGTAGTCGCCGATCGCCAATCCTCGTGCCGATGATTTTTCCATCACAGCGGGACCGGCTTCGATTGAGACATCGGAGAATTTTCCCTTTCCCCCGTTGCGGTACAAGATGCGGCGCTGACGATAGTCGCTCGACTTGACTCCCGGATACACATGCCCATTCACCATGAAGATGTCTGGCCAGCCATCGTTGTCGTAGTCCAGAAAACCCGTGCCCCAACCAAGGAATTGCGAATACTTTCCGAGGCCCGCCTGCACAGTGTTGTCCGAGAAAGTGCCGTCCCGATTGTTCCGGTAGAGGTTCGGCAGATCGTCGATGAAGTTGGTCTTCACCAGGTCTGGCCAGCCGTCGCCATCATAGTCGGCTACGGCCGTACCCATGCCCGCCTGCTCCCGTCCGTCCTCGCTCAATGCAATGCCGCTTTCCAGCGCAAGCTCAGCAAAAGTTCCGTCCTGCTTGTTTCGATAGAGCAGGCTTGCCTGCGAATCCACCGCTACATAAATGTCCGGCCAGCCGTCGCGGTCGTAGTCGAGCGTCGTTACCGAGAGGCCGTAACGCGGACCTGGCGCTTCAATGCCCGAGCGCTTTGACACATCGGCAAAGAGGATTTTACCGGGAGTGGATTCGTTATGCCATAGACGGTTGAAGCCCGGCTTCAGACCCTGTGGGCCACACATGACCTTCTCCGATTTCCATTGGCAGGGCTTGGGCCCGTCGGGCCGTTGTGTGTTCTTGAGGTCGAAGTCCACATAGTTTGCCACCATGAGATCGAGCCTGCCGTCGCGGTCATAATCGACAAACGCGCAACCCGTTCCCCACCGGGCCCCTATGCCTGGAGGCGTGACGTCTGCGAAGGTTCCGTCCCCGCGGTTGCGGAACAGCAGGTCTTTTCCCCAGTAGGTAATGTAGAGATCGACGAAGCCGTCGTTATCGATGTCGCCGGCGCACACCCCTTGTCCCCAGCCCGATTTAGCGAGCCCCGCCTTTCTGCTTACGTCCTCAAATGTGCGGTCGCCCTTGTTGCGGTAAAGGTGGTTCACCGGCGCTTGACCCGCTGGAAAGCCATCGAGCTTGGAAGCCGTAACAGCGAAAATATCCATCAAGCCATCGTTGTCGAAATCGAGGAAGGCTACGCCGGTGCCTAGCGTTTCTACGATGTAGTTCTTATGCTGGTCATCGCCGCAGAAGAAGACATCTTTCAAGCCGGCTTTCCAGGCTTCGTCGACAAAAAAAGGACTGGTCGATGCAGCGGCGGCGACGGCATAGAGCAGCAACATTCTCATTGCGCTGCTTCTTTGGCGATGAAGATCCGATTGGCAGCTATATTTTTCCAGGTCTGCACAATGCCGCCCGGCCAGCGGATCTCGATCAGCTTGAGTTCGCGGTCGCGGCCCAACCCAAAGTGCACACGCTTGTCGTGGGCAGAGAGATAGCTGCCCGTTGTGGAAACGAAGCCAAACTGTTCCCGGCCAGACGCTCCGACAATGCGCACCGACGCTCCGATGCCGTCGCGGTTGCTGCTGGTTCCGACTGTGTCGATCAGAAGCCAGCCCTGACTCGAGGTGTTGTTTCTCAACACCGCCGGCGGGCCGCTGTTTGCGGCCACTACTACATCCACAGCGCCATCGTTGTTCAGGTCGCCGAACGCCGCGCCGCGAGCGGCCATGCGCTTTTGAAACGGCGCGCCGGCCATAGTGGACGCATCAACAAACTTGCCGCCGGTATTTCGCAGCAGCAGCGGAGTTTCGCGGTAAAAGATGCCCGGTTGGGTGAGTTCGATGTTGTCCATTACATGCCCCTGAGCGACGAAGATGTCTTTCCAGCCGTCGTTGTCATAGTCGAAGAATCGGGTACCCCATCCGGAGTGCATTTGGGTAATTTTGGCCAAACCTGTGGCCGCCGAAACATATTGAAACAGACCCTGCCCATTGCGAAAAAGTCCGTAGCCCTGGTTCGCCAGCGCGTTCACAAAAACATCCGGCCACCCGTCGTTATCATAGTCGGCGAAGTCCGTGCCCATGCCGGCAAACACCTTTCCATCCTCATCGTAGGCGAGGCCGAGTGGAAGAGCGATTTCTTCAAAAGTTCCATCGTGCCGATTGCGAAACAGTTGCTGCGGAAAGCTGTCGTTCGCGACAAAAATATCCGGCCATCCATCGCGGTCCACATCCTGAAACGCAACGCCCAAGCCCTTGCCCGGGGCTTTCGTGATTCCCGATTTCACGCTAATGTCTTCGAACTTGCAGCCGCCCAAGTTGCGATAGAGCAGATGAGTCACGGCCGCAAATTCATTGGGGTGACAATAGGCCCGAAGTTCCGCCCCGTCGCCACCGCAAGATTTACTTTTGCCAAAATCCCAGTCGAGGTAGCGTGCGACAAACAGGTCCAGTTTTCCATCGCGATCGAAGTCAATAAAGCCGGCACTCGTGGACCATCCGCCGCCCGCTGTGCCCGATTGTGCGGTCACGTCGGCGAAGACGCCGCCACCCTGATTCCGATACAGTGTGTTCGCGCCGAGGCCAGTGACGTAGAGGTCTGCCTTTCCGTCGTTGTCGCAGTCGGCTACCGCGACGCCCTGCCCATAACCGTTGCCTCGCAGACCTGCCTGATCCGTAATGTCACTGAAGCTGCCATCGCCCCGATTGCGATAGAGACGATTCCAGAAGCGGGGGTCGGATTTAAGCGCAGCGTCCTTTGGCCCCATGCCCTTTCGCAAGGAAGCTCCATTCACAAAGAAGAGATCAAGCCTGCCATCCCCGTCCGCATCGATCATTGCAACGCCGCCGCCCGTTGCTTCGATCAGGTATTTTTCCGTGGTCTTGGCCGGATCGAATGCAAAGCCAATTCGCGAAGATTCCGTAGCATCAATGAAAGAAGGGAGCGGCGTGGATGCACTGCTTGCAAGCAACCATGCGGCGAGTCCAACCGCAAGTAAATAGCGCACTTTGCAAAAATGATATCACCCTGCGATGGTTTGGGCTTTCGCAGGGACGGAATGTACCTCGCGGCAAGTGAATCCACACAGCGCTTGCGGAGCTGAGCGATTGACCAGTTCCCGGTGCCGATTCTTCGATCGGCCTACTTCGGCGAGGCGGGGGCGATCCACGACGTGGGTGCTGGGCCATGAGAATGGTGATCTTAGATGAGGCTGGGGAAGGCGCACCGCGAATTCGGGATCGACTGGTTGATGTGTCCAACATCTGGAACATTTCGATCCGAGGGGGCGCGCAGGGTAAACCAGATGATTGCCGGATAGCTTAAGAAGAAACAGGGGCGAGATTCAGTTCAGTGCAGGCCATCCAGTGCAGGGCAAAAGGCCGGAACTCTCGCGAGATCCGGCCTTTTGTGAAATCAAACAGTTCAAGTTAGAACAGCAGTTTCAACGCGAACTGCATCTGACGCGGCCCGTTGGCCGTGCCGGTGACGCGTCCAAACTGCGCATTGCCGACCGTTGCATTCGGGGAGCCGAAGATAGGGTGATTGAGAGCGTTGAAACTTTCGCCACGAAGTTCGAGAGACACTCGCTCGCTACGAAGCCTGAAGCGCTTGAAGACAGACAGGTCGATGTTCTCGACAAAGTCGCTGCGCAGGCTTGGATGCATGCGGCCTACATTGCCAAAGGTGTACTGCGCTGGCAATTTGAAGGCGTTGGTATCGAACCAGCGGTCGAGAGTGGGGTTTTCGAGGGCGGCTTCTTTGCCGGTTGAATCGGGGCGCTGTCCGCCGCCGAACGAAAAGCTGGTGTTGCCGCTGGTGGTCATCTGGATTGGCGATCCGCTATTGAGGGTGGCGATTCCATTGATCTGCCACTGGCCGAGCACCGCATTGACGAAGCCATTCCACTGGGACCCGAACTGCTTGCCCTTGCCGAAGGGAAGCTCATAGGTGTAGCTCGTCACGATCCGGTGGCGGTAGTCGTAAGGCGAGATAGACCGTTCGCAGGCACGGCAGTTAAAATCGCGGAAGCCGGAAGCATCCCAGGCATTGTCGCCGCCATCGGAGATCAGCTTGGAGTAGGTGTAGGCGACCGCTGCGAGGCCATTGCGCGAAAAGCGTTTTTCAAACTTCGCCTGCAGGCTATGGTAGTTTGAATTTCCCCAGGATGTACCGTTGAACGCCACGCCGGGATATTGCGGGTAGGGTGTGAGGAGTTGCCCACGCTGCACCGTACGCGTGGACATGGTGCCCACTGGAATGATGCCAAAAAAGGGATTGTCCACTACGTCGAGCAGGCCCGCATCGGGCCGGATCTGTTGGGTGGCCAACTGGTCCATCTGCCAGCCCAAGGGTAAATGTGTTCCCTTGTTCCCGGCATAGGCGACTTCGAGGACCATTGAATTGCTCAGGCTGTGGGCGATCGAGATGTTCCACTGCGCATTGTTGGGCGTGGTCATGGTGGAAGGTACTGGTGAACCCACACCCTGCCCGATGGCGGCATTCAGCCCGTTGACAGAGCCTTCCGGCTGAAGCACGCCATTCGGAAATGGATTGCGCAGCAAGTCGGTGGGGGTGACTCCGTCCACCGAAGTGACCCAGGGAGTAGAGGCGCGGAAGGGGGCAGTGGGATAGTTGTTGGCACCATAGGGGGCGGTTGTGTAGAAGATGCCGCCTCCAACACGGAGAACGGTGCCGGGCCGAAGCTGATAAGCGATACCGATGCGCGGAGCAATTTTGCCCCATTCAATACCCTTCAAGTTACGGCCGTCGATGCCTTTACCGGGGAAAGTCCAGCCACCGCGCAAGTTGAGGCCGGTGGCCTTGCTAAGCGGATTTACCGCCGATGGATCAAAGACGCCGAAGCGGTTGTGGCGCTCGGTGAGGCCGGATTCGAAGTCCCAGCGCAAGCCGAGGTTCACGGTGAGTTTACGGGAAAGCTTCCAGTCGTCCTGCAAATAGAAGCCATAGCTCTTGCTCTCGAGCGCCGGGCGGATGCCATGCACTTCGCTACCGCCCGAGCCGGTGCCAAGAAGGAAGGATGCATAGCCGAACCCGCCTACCGCACTCACAACGCGCGGATCGGGCCCTGCGGTCATGCCGCGATTGAACGAAAAGTTGAGGCTCCAAGGTGCCTGTGAATGGTTGACCATGTTGCCGCGAATCTCGGTACCTGTCTTCAAGCTATGGCTGCCGAGCACCTTCGACAGAGTGCCGACAAAAGTGTGGGACTGGTTGGCCGAGCGGAAATTCCAGTGGTGGAGCAAACCTGGCATAGTCATTTCTTCGACGGAGAATTCCGGGAAGGCCAATAAGTCTGCGCCCGCCTCAATGTTTGCGGGCAATCCGAGGGTAGTCGGCCTGAAGCCCAGGTTTTTGCTGGAGCGGTCGAGAATTGAGCGGGCAAAACCATAACGAAGGCTCAAGAGTGTGGTCGGGTTGATGGTCCAGCTATAGTCGAGCGCCGCGTTCTGTTGCCGCTCCTGATTAGCGAAGCAACCGCCATCGGGGCAGCCAGGGCCCTCCCATAATGTTGGTGCTTCATTCCGGTTATTGAAAATCGTGTAGCGGAAAAAGAGGCGATTTCGGTCGTTGAAATTGTGGTCTACCTTGGTGGTGCCACGATCAACGCTGGTCGGTGCCTTGCCCTGGAAGAAGAAGTTATTCTGACCCGTAAAAAGTTGTCCTGGAAGATTCGGCTTGGGGCCATAGAACTTCTGCGTGTTTACTGCGACTGGATCCATGCGTGCTGCCGGAATGCGATTTCCAGCGAACGGGACACGCAGGAACTGCCCTGGCCGGGCTGGATCCGGGGTCGTGGAGAATGGATCGTAGATTGTGCGCAGCAGGCCGGTACTGGTGAGCGTCTTTGAGAAGTCGCCCGCTTTTTGATCATCGGTAGGAAGGGTCATGAATCTCTGCGACGCCGCAAGCTGCCTGCGGCCCTCGTAGACATTGAAGAAGAAGGTGCGATTTTTGCCGTTGTAGACTTTCGGAATTACGACCGGCCCACCGATGCTGGCACCATATTCGTTGCGCTGGAAGGAACCGAGCCTGGTTCCGCTTGCATTGGCAAAGTAGCCGTTGGCGTCCATCCGGCTATTGCGCAAAAACTCAAATACGCTTCCGTGCAGGGTGTTTGTGCCGGACTTGGTTGCGATGGTGAGAATTCCGCCGCCGGATCGCCCGTACTCCGCGCTGTAGGAATTTGTCTGAATTCGAAATTCCTCCACGCCTTCGATCGAAGGTACGGCGCTGTTGGCGTTCATGTTCGCAGTGTTGGAATTCATCGAGACTGGTACGCCGTCCATCATGATGGCGTTTGAAGAGTCGCGGCCGCCGTTCATGGTGAAGCGTCCAACCGACTCAAACCCTTCGCCGACACCGCCGTTGCCGCCGGCCGGCCGAAAGCCCATCACACCCGGCGTTAGCGCCGCCAAGCCGAATACATTGCGCCCGTTCAAAGGCAAGTCGATAATCCGTTTGTTCTCCACCACGCCGCTCAAGGTAGCCGAGGTTGTATCGACCAGTTGAGCGCCACCGGTGACGGTAATCGTCTCTGTCACGGCGCCCACCTGCATCAATATATTCACGGAAGCCTTCTGTTGCGTCGCAATCGGAATCGACTCGACGAGGGCCGCGCGGAAGCCGGCCTTCTCCGTCCGCATCTTGTAACGGCCAGGCGGCAACGGCGTTGCCAGGTAGAAACCGCTTTCGTTTGAAATCGCGCGGATGTTTACGTTACGGTCGATGTCCGTGACAACGACGCTTGCGCCCGCGATTGCAGAACCAGAGGGATCTGTGACAAGACCCGAGATCGAACCTGCCACCGTCTGGGCGGCCAGATATGGCACAAGGAGTGCCATCACAATGGGCACCGTCAATCGAAGCGCTAAAGCAAATCTTTTCATTTTGTAATCCTCGAGGCGAGTTTGACCCGACAGGACAAGATTATATACCACGAGGACAGGGCCTATAAGGGGCTAGGGCAAACATCAGGATCGATAAACATCACAGAGTGGACGCGACACTATCGAAGGAGTTAGCGATAACGA
>JBKJSR010000318.1:0-4123 GCA_046594355.1 Bryobacter sp. | reverse complement strand
TGGATGGCCGAGCACATGCTGATCCTCGGCGTCGAAGATCCGAGCGGCGAAAAAACTTACGTGGCGGCGGCGTTCCCGAGCGCTTGCGGCAAGACGAATTTCGCCATGCTGATTCCGCCGGAGCAGTTCGCGGGCTGGAAAATTTGGACCGTCGGCGACGACATCGCGTGGATGAAGCCAGGCCCGGACGGACGCCTGCGCGCGATCAATCCGGAGGCAGGGTATTTCGGCGTCGCGCCGGGAACGAACAGCAAATCGAATCCGACGGCGGTCGACATGGTTGCGAGCGACACGATCTTCACCAACGTGGCGCTGACCGACGATCTCGACGTTTGGTGGGAGGGCGCGGATGGCCCGGCGCCGGCGGAGTGTTGGGATTGGCGCGGGCAGCGGTGGACACCGGCGAGCAAGGAGAAGGCGGCGCACCCGAACAGCCGCTTCACCGCGCCCGTGACGAACAATCCGCGCCTGGCGCCGGAGGCGTTCGATCCGGAGGGCGTTCCGCTCCACGCGATTATTTTCGGCGGGCGGCGCTCCACGGCGCTGCCCTTGGTCTTCCAATCGTTTTACTGGGGGCACGGCGTTTACATGGGGGCGATGATGGGGTCCGAGACGACGGCGGCGGCGACGAGCGCGGTCGGCCAGCTTCGCCGCGATCCGATGGCGATGCTGCCCTTCTGCGGCTATCACATGGGGGATTATTTCCGCCACTGGATCCGGATGCAGCGGACACTGACGCAGACGCCGAGGATTTTTCACGTGAACTGGTTCCGCGTCGACGACGAGGGGAAATTCTTATGGCCCGGATTCCAGGAGAATATGCGAGTGCTGAAGTGGATTGTGGACCGGGCACATGGACGCGCTTTTGGACGCGAGAGCCCGATCGGTTATATGCCGCGTTATGAGGATCTCGACTGGAACGGGCTTGATTTTCCGAAGGCGGAATTTGAGAAGTTGCAGGCCTTCGACCGCGAGACGTGGAAGAAGGAAGTGCTCGGTCACGAGGAGTTGTTTATCGAGCTGCACGACCGCTTGCCGGCCGAGGTAATTTATGAGCGGGAACTGCTGATCTGCCGCCTTTCATGACAAAAAAACCGCTTTACAGGTCCCTTTATTTTCAGGTGCTGATAGCGATTGCGGCGGGGGCTCTGCTGGGCCACTACGCACCTGCGACGGGCGCTGCGATGAAGCCGTTTGGCGACGGCTTTATCAAGCTGATCAAGATGATCATCGCGCCAATTATTTTCTGTACGGTGGTGATCGGGATTGCGGGTAGCGAGGATTTGAAGAAGGTGGGGAGGACGGGTGGGCTGGCGCTGCTTTACTTTGAGGTGGTGAGTACGGTGGCGCTGCTGCTGGGTTTGCTGGTGGTGAATGTGGTGCAGCCCGGTGTGGGGATGAATGTGGATGTGAAGACGCTGGATGCCAGTGCGGTGGCTGCTTATGCCGGGCCTGGCAAGATGGATGGCCTCAAGGATTTTCTGCTGCATATCATTCCAGCCACGATGGTGGATGCGTTTGCGAAGGGGGAGATTCTGCAGGTGCTGTTGATCGCGATCCTGTTTGGAGTGGGATTGCAGAAGATCGGCGGACGAATGAGTGTGGTTTTCGCCTTCATTGAGAAGCTGTCGGAGATCTTGTTTGCGATCGTGAAGATGATTATGGTGGTGGCACCGCTGGGGGCGTTTGGAGCGATGGCGTTTACGGTGGGCGCCTACGGGATTGGCAGTTTGCTCTCGCTCGCGAAGCTGATGGGGACTTTTTATCTGACTTGTCTGCTGTTTGTGTTCGTGGTTTTGGGGACCATTGCGCGCGTGCATGGATTCGGGATCTGGAAGTTTTTGAAGTACATTCGCGAAGAGTTATTGATTGTGCTCGGAACATCGTCGTCGGAAGCGGCGCTGCCGCGCATGATGGCGAAGATGGAGAGTCTGGGGGCGGGGAAATCGACAGTGGGACTGGTGATTCCGACGGGGTATTCGTTTAACCTCGATGGGACTTCGATTTATCTGACGATGGCGGCGGTGTTTGTGGCGCAGGCGACAAATATCCCGATGAACTTTGTGCAGCAGTTGACACTGCTGGCGGTGTTGCTGCTGACGTCGAAGGGCGCGGCGGGGGTGACAGGGAGCGGTTTTGTGGTGCTGGCGGCGACGCTATCGGCGGTGGGGAATGTACCGGTGGGCGGCCTCGCGTTAATTCTAGGGATCGACCGCTTTATGTCGGAAGCGCGGGCGCTGACGAATGTCGTCGGGAATGGGGTGGCGGCGATTGTGGTGGCGCGCTGGACGGGCGATCTGAATGAGGCTGTATTGCGCGAGAAGCTGGGTTCCTGAGGCTGGGAGGCCAAAGCACTGCGGGAGGCCTTGGCGGTCGGCGATACCGAGCCGCGACTTCCAGCCGGTCTTGACCCGATCAAAAGCGCTGGGCGCGCCACTGCAACACCCGCTGGCTATGGAAGGATCAGGATGCGCGGGAAGCGATCCGGTATGGGCGGCCCGGTAAGCATCCCAGCTCTGGCTCCACTTTCATGTCGCGCACCTGCTCTCTCAGCGCTTGAGTGTGGTGGACCACCGTTTAGCGGACCAGCAGGCGTACTGTATTCGAGTCTTTGCCGTTGACGCGGATGCGCAGATTGGTGGATTGTCCGACAGCGAACTGCGGGCCGACGCGAATCTGGATGCTGGTCATGCCGACAAAGCCGGGAAAGGCAATGACTTTGAGGGGTTGGACGACTTGATCGCCAGCGAGGACTTCGACCGGATCGACCGCGACAAATTCCGCGCCGGACGGGATGGCAAAGCCGGCGGGAGGGTTATTGCGGTAGGGGCCGACGCCTGTGCTCATCAAGCTGACGACTTCATTGGGACGTGCGGGAGCGGATTCCGTGACGACACTGCCATCGGCGCGGAAGGCAAGCGCGAGGGGCGATTGACCCTCAGCTTCGGTGCCATATTGTCCGAAGAGGCCGGGAGCATTGCGCACCACTTCGAATTCGGCGCTGACATTGGCTTGTCCAGTGCGGACGAGCGAGAGCGTCTGCTTGCCAATCGGGAGGTCATAAGGGAGTTGGGCGTTGATTTGGGAACCGGAGGCGAAGCTGAGTGGCAAGAGCCGATCTCCGACGCGAACAGCAAGTTCTGCGAGTGTCTGGACTTGCGGAGACCGGGGGCCGACCTCTTCTTTGGGCGTCAGGTTCGTGCCAAAGATGGTGATCAGCGAGCCGGGGGAGACACGTCCGGTTGGACCTTCATCCTGGGGGCCGGTGCCGGCGGAATTCTTGATACCGGCTGGATCGAGGAAGGGAATTGTTTCGAGCTCGGCAACGACGCCACGGGGGCCGCCAATGTTGATGCTTGCCGCAGGGAACATGCCAGCGGTATCGCCGGCCCAGCGGATGAAGCGGTAGCCATTGGCGGCACGTGCGGTGACAGTAACGCGTGTATCGAGATCGTAGAATTGGTCGGGCGAAGCGGGACTAAAGGTGAAGGTGGCCCCTTCGGGTGGATTGCCGGTTGCGCTCAAGCGGTAGAGCTGTTTGTAGTGGGCAACGAGGCGGCGCAATGGCGCTTCGAAGTTCACCGTGCGGTCTGCCGGGCCGCCGTCTGTCCAATTGGTGAATTCAAGACGAAGCACGTCTGCCTGAGTGACGCTGCGGACGGGTGAGATGGTGACGGATTCATTGGTGAGACGTTCCACGGCGCAGGGGGTCTGGCAGTTTTGGCCGTCGATCGAGACTGTGAGGCCGGGCGGATTGGTTTCGATCGAAAGCTTGTTCAAGGGCTCGTAGAGAGCGATGAGATAGAGGCCTTTGTCGACAATGTCCTGAGTGATACGCAGGGTTTGGGTGGCGGGACCGCCATTGGACCAGCCCTTGAATCGCCACCGGCGCCCGTGGGCATCCACGGATTCGGGAGGCGCGGTGAAGTTGACTTCCTTGTTGAGTCCGAACCAGAAATTGTAGCTGGGCCAGGTACGGTTGTTGACGATTAGCGGAAGGCTTACTTGCGGCTGCGTAACGAACGTGACTCCACCGGCGCGCACGAAGCGGGCTGTAAGGACGTTGGTGGAAAGGTTGGCACCAGAGACTTCAAACAGGGCATTCTGGCTGCCACCAAAGGAC
>JBKJSR010000299.1:0-9011 GCA_046594355.1 Bryobacter sp. | reverse complement strand
ACGATGCGGGCTTCTGGATCGTGAATCAGTATTTCGGAATGACTGTCCCCCAAACATTGCGCACCTGGACGGTAATGAAGGTGATCACTTCGATCGTAGGCATCTCAATCATTCTTGCCGCCAATGCTCTTCGTTAGTAGTTGGTGAAACCCAATATATTGTGATAGCCTCAATACCGACTGAGCGGATCATGCCGCTCAAAAAAATCTATTTCGGAGAAAAAAATTACATGGCTCGTATCGCACTCGGCCTCATGGCCTTCACTTCATTTCTGTCGGCTTCGGTATCTACAAGTCCTATTCCCGAACCCAGCACCTATCTCATGATGGGCGCGGGCCTTGGAGCTTTGATCTACGCCCGCAGCAAATTCGGCAAGCAGAAGTAAATTCTTTTCATGCCGGTTGATTGGCAAAAAGCCGTTGGCCTGTTCAGTGTGTTCTCGATGATAGCGGTTGGCGCATGGGAAATGCGCCAACCGCTATTTCATTTAAACCTCTCCGTCACGCGACGCTGGTCTCTCAACTTTGGTCTCTGGGTGGCCGTCTCATTCATCACCAGTCTGGTCTTCCGGCTCGGTCCGATTGCTCTGGCGGCCTCGCGCCCTGGTGAGCTCGGATTTCTGCCCTTCTTCCTCATAGCCGACGCAAGCCTTTGGTTCTCTCACTTCTCGATGCACCGCTTTGGCATTCTTTGGATCTGGCATTCCATCCATCATTCCGACCCCGATATGGATGCTTCCACGGCCCTGCGGTTTCACCCCGTCGAAGCGCTCTGGGACGGAGCCATGATTCTCGGCCTGGTCTGGGTGTTGCGCCCGGATGTCTCTGCCGTGATCGCCTTTCAGTTCCTTGCTATCGCCTCCAACTTCCTCGTGCATGCGAATGCAGCCCTACCCCCGTCCATCGAGAAAGCCCTGCAATGGGTATTCATGACACCCAGCCTTCACCGCCCTCATCACTCCATTGAGACTGCTGGGCAGAAGGGCAACTACGGCATTATCCTCAGCGTCTGGGATCGCCTCTTCCGCACTCTTCACCGGCAGACCTTCAATCCGCGACTCGGCATCGAAGGCGACCTTCCCGCAGCCTCCATCCAGCCACTCCACGTTCTTGCCACTCTCCCCTGGCGCGAGTGGAAAAAACTCTAGCTCAATTCGCTTCGTGCGGCACGAGAGATCAATTGCCGCAAGCTCTCGATTGCCGGCTGGCCATCTAGCATGGCCGCAACGGCCTGCATGATTGGCATCTCAACCCCAGTCCTTGCCGCAAGCTCCAGCGCGATCCGCGTCGTCTCTACGCCCTCGGCCACCATCCTCGTGTCACTGAGAATTTCCGCGAGCTGCCGCCCCTTCGCTAGTTCAATCCCCACCCGCCGGTTTCGGCTCAATTGCCCCGTACACGTCAATACCAGATCCCCCAGTCCCGCCAGACCCGACACGGTAGTGGCTAAGCCACCATTTGCCACCACCAGGCGGCCCATCTCCGACAGTCCGCGCGTAATCAAAGCCGCAGTTGAATTCGACCCCAAATGCAACCCTTCCACCGCGCCGGCCGCAATCGCAATCACGTTCTTCAAAGCTGCGGAAAGCTCCACGCCCGTTACATCCGGGTTTGTATAAAAACGCAGATTTCCAGCCACAAAACTGGTCTGGATCTCTTGTGCAAACGCTTCATCGCGGCTCGCCACAACCATTGCCGCCGGCTCGCCCGCAGCCACCTCGCGTGCAAAAGTAGGGCCGGTCAAAACGGCCGGCGGTGCCGCTAGCTTGCCCGCAAAGCACTGTTCGGCAATCTCGGACATGCGCAAAAAACTCCCTGCTTCAATGCCCTTGGTTGCGCTGATGATCCGCACCGGCTCTTGTGCAGCCCCAGCCGCCTCGTTCAATACACTGCGCAAGTGCTTTGAAGGCACCACACTCAACACCCACGGCGACAAGCGTAGCTTCGAAGACACGACAACATTGGCCGGCAATCGAAAGCCCGGCAAGTACACATCGTTCTCGCGTGTCTCTTCCATGCGCCCGGCCAGCTCTGTCTGGTGTACCCAAAGATAGATCCGCTCAAAGCGCTCTGCCAGCACAATCGAGAGCGCAGTCCCCCAGCTTCCTCCGCCCAGGATCGTGATTATTTCTTGCGCCACTCGAACCGGTTTTCCTTGCCCGTGCGCAAGCGCCCAATATTCCCCGCATGACGCCAGGTCACAAAAATTCCCGCAACGAACGCTGCCGCAAGCACTGGCCATGCCGGGTGCAGAATCAACCACACCGCAAACGGAAACAGCAGCGCCCCGCAAATCGAGCCCAGAGAAATGTAATGTGTATAGGCCACCACCAAAACAAATAACAGCGCAATACACCAGAAAGGCAGCGGCGTGAGATACGCGAAAGCCCCGGCGAAACTCGCCACCGCTTTACCGCCCTTGAAATTCAGGAACGGCGAGAACCCATGCCCAAACATCACCGCGAGCGCCGCCGCCGACATCAGCAATGTGTTCCCCTCTGTAACGTAGTCGGCCAGATGCACAGCGAGCATGCCCTTGCCAATATCGAGTAGCAAGGTCAGCATCCCCGCCCCCTTGCCCGTTGTCCGCAGCACATTGGTCGCTCCAATATTGCCGCTGCCCAGTTTGGTCAGGTCTTTACCCGTGCGCCAGCGCACGATCCAGGCGCCAAACGGCAAGCTGCCCAGCGCGAAACATAACGGGATCAACCAGAGGCCTGTCATTACCAGCGAGTTCAAAGCGGGAATTCTCCAATCACCTTATATACGCTACTACGCTCTCCCGGCTCACTCTGATAAAGCAGGAACTTTGCAGCCGTGCTCACGCCAAATTCCGCGCTCGGCAACTGCGCAATTGCCTGCCGAAGGGCGATCAGATTCTGCACTCCCTTGATCTTTGCTAGCGTCAGGTGCGGTGTATAAGCCTTGTCTTCAGACGCCAGCCCCAGGCTCGCGCAACATTCGTCAATCTGTTTTGCCAGCGTAAACAAGGCCTCCGGCGCCTTCACCCCAGTGAGTAGAACGCGCGGCTGATGCGGATTTGGAAACCAGCCAAAGCCGCCAATCGATGTCGTAACAGGCCCGCATTTTTCAACTTTTCCAAGCGCGTCTTTGAGCTCATCCAGCCGTCCGGCGGGCCAGGCCCCGATAAATTTTGTGGTGATATGAAAGTTGTCCAAGGGGCTCCAGTTCAAAGCCGCCAGCGGACGCAAGTGCTGCAGCACCAGTTCCAGGTTGCGGCGCACGGGATATTCGAGGGCTAGACCGGTGAAGAGCCGTAGTGGATTTGACAATATCTTAGATCGTAGCTTCTTTTCCCGGCCAACCGCGCTTGTCGCGAGAGACTTGCTCGGCCAGTGGCTCGTCCATGGCGAACTGCGCGCCCGCATTTCTGAAACCGAAGCGTACCTTCCAAGTGGCGACGAGGCCGCACACTCTTACGCAGGCCTCACAAAACGCACCCAGGTCGTCTTCGGCCCTCCCGGCCACGCCTACGTCTATCTCAACTACGGTATCCACTTCATGCTCAATATTGTGGTGGAGCAAGCTGGCACGCCGGGCTGTGTTCTGATTCGCGCCGCCCAGCCTTGGAGCGGCCCCGGCCGCCTCACTAAGGCAATGGGCATCAACCTAAGTCATTATGGAGCCGATCTCACCAAGGGTCCGCTCACCATCCGTCGTGGTGATCCCGTCCCCGACTCATGCGTTACGATCACTCCCCGCATAGGCATCCGCAAGGCTTCTGAAATGCCTCTTCGCTTTTTAATCGCCTAGGCTCTCATTCTGAGCTATACTCTGAATTCCTATGGCAGAGAACGAGAAACTACGAGCCCTTGCGGCGACCTTGGGCGCAATTGAAAAGCAGTTTGGAAAGGGTTCCATCACTCGATTGGGCTCTAAAGAGGCAATGGTGCAGATCCCGTCGATTCCCACGGGCTCCATTTCACTCGACTACGCCCTCGGTATAGGCGGCCTGCCACGCGGCCGTATTATCGAAGTCTTTGGCCCTGAATCTTCCGGTAAAACAACCATTGCGCTCCAGTGCGTCGCTCAAGCCCAGAAGTTGGGAGGTATCGCGGCCTTCATCGACGTCGAGCATGCTCTCGATCCCATTTATGCGAACGCCCTCGGAGTCGACACCGAGAACCTCCTCGTCTCTCAACCAGACTACGCGGAGCAAGCCCTCGAGATCGCGAGCACTCTCGTCAGTTCCGGTGCGGTCGACATCATTGTCATCGACTCGGTTGCCGCGCTTGTTCCGAAAGCGGAACTCGATGGTGAGATGGGCGATACCTTTGTCGGCATTCAGGCCCGCCTGATGTCCCAGGCCATGCGCAAGCTCACCGGCATCTGCGCGAAATCGAATACCTGCCTGATCTTCATCAACCAGATCCGCGAAAAAATCGGTGTCATGTTTGGCAGTCCCGAAACCACGTCCGGCGGTCGTGCGCTCAAGTTCTACGCGAGCGTCCGCCTCGACATCCGCCGCATCAGCGCCATCAAAGAAGGCGATGTAGTCACGGGCAATCGCACTAAGGTGAAGGTTGTCAAGAATAAGGTAGCGCCCCCTTTCCGCGAAGCTGAGTTCGATATTATTTACGGCCAGGGAATCAGTATTGAAGGCGATCTGGTCGACATCGGTGTTGCCCAGAACCTCGTCGAGAAGGCGGGCAGTTGGTATAGCCTCAAGGGCGAACGCATCGGTCAGGGACGGGAAAACGCCCGTCAGTTCCTCAAGGATCATCCCGATGCGCGTACTGCCCTCGACGTCGATCTGCGCAAGCTCCTCGGCCTGGCGCCCTCCGTTGTTTCACCGGCGGCCGAAGGCGACGCACCCGCCAAGGCGAAAAAGTAGCCGCCCGAAGCCTTGAAAACAGGCCAAAACAAGAAGAGAGCTTTCAATTTCGCCTATAAAATGGGCAGCTGAAGCCTCCGAATCGAAAGAAAGGCCCCTTTTGGGGCCTTTCTTCTATTATTTCTCTTTACATCGTTCGGAAAACTCCTTTATGATGAGGGTGCGTGTAGAGCTGAAACATTTTGAACATAAAATGTTTTGGTTTAAACCTCATACCGTTAGAAAGCAAGGAGCAAGCTCAATGGCCGATCGCATGACACAGTCTCAGTTGATTAAAGAACTCGCTGAGAAGCTGAGCCTTACCAGCAAACAGACCAAGGAATTCATCACCAGCTATGCCGAAATCATGGTGCGTGAGACCAAGAAGATCGGTGAAGCCACCCTGCCCGGTATCGGCAAGCTGGTTCGCCAAGAGCGCAAGGCGCGCACTGGCCGTAATCCCGCCACCGGTGCAACCATCAAAATCCCGGCCAAGAAGGTAGTCAAGTTCCGCGTGGCCAAGGCCGTCAAGGACGCGATCGTACCGCCGAAAAAGGTCAAGTAACTTTTCTCTATAACTCCCCCTCCAGTTAGAGACCCTGCCTGTCCGGCGCTCAAGCGCCCACAGGCAGGGATTTTTGTTTTAGTACCACGCGCCGGGTCTAATTCCCCCGCCTCTCAGTCTGGCTAGGGATCGGCGAAATAAGTCTGAAGCGCATTGCGACTGCCAACTACCGGTCGAGCCAATTTGCGGCTTTAGCCGCGCCCCGCGACTTTCAGTGACCGCCTTCAGGCGGTGGTTGTTTAGCGCAATGACTGACAAGAGATAGGTGACCTAAACAGTTGCCCGGCCACTCCGCCCAGCGGCGTTCCTCCAGTTCACCCAAGCGCCGACCAGGTGCCTCACGAGCGCCACGCGTGCAAACTCCTGAGTGAGGCGAGCAGCGAAATTGTCAGAGCCCCAAGCACGAACAAATAGTGATACTCGGCGAAGTTGCCTGTAATCAGATGCACGCAGACACTCATCACGGGCCCCAGCAGCGCCAGGTGGTCCGCCATTTCACCGGCTCTCGGATGCGTTGAGATGATCTGCAGCGCAAAAGACACGAAGCAGGAAATGCCCGCCCCAAGCAGCGCATAGAACAAGAGCAGCAGACCGGCGCTCGCCGGGGTCAGCATCGCCCCCACCACCGCAGCGGCACAAACGACATTGCCTAGCAAAACCACGCGCCGGAGATCGAGTGATTCACGCAGGCCCGCCAGGTAGCGGACCGTACCTACAACCAGCCAGAACACCCCGGACAAAACTCCTGCCGCTATCAGGGGCGGCAATTGCGAATCTCCGATCCGGATCGATGTGGCGAGGACGCTCGACCACGCCGTTGCCTGGGTCATGGTGAACACCTCGGCGCAATAGGCGGCGAACGCAGCCGTAAGCGGCACCGTCGCTTTCGCCGCTAACGGCGGGTGCCGCTTTGCATCGGAAGACCAATCCGGCAACTTGCCCCGGAGCCAAAGTCCAACGGGGATCCCCATCATCAGCGCGAAGCTTGCCGCCAAGCTGGCATCACCCGACCACTGCGTCAACATTGAATTTGCCAGAAACGATTCACCCAGCCCGAAGCCGGCCATCGATTCCAGAATCAGGGTTGGGTTCTTCGACAGGCCCAACACAGTGCTCTGCCGCTGAATCGCCGTGATCGCACGATACAGGCCCGAGAGCGCGATGCGTGAAGCCGCTCCCTGCAACGAATACGCGAGCAGCAGTGAGGGCAAGTCCTGTGCCAGAACCGGCAGCCACACCGCAAAAGCGAGCAGCAGCAAGCCCGTCGCGCCCGAGACCTTTGTCCCACTGCGCCGCAGGTAAAGGTTGACGAGCAACGCGCTGACCGCGCCTGTCGCGAGCACCAGCCCAAATTGCGGCAGACTCAGCCCGCTCCGCGTCTGTATGTAGCCATTGAGCACAGCCATCCCGCAAAGGTGGCCGAAAAGAAACATGGCTAGGGCTGTGGGTAAAAGAGGCAAAAGGAACTATCAGTGTAATAGCTTAAAGGGATGCAAGACGTTTACCATTACTGGGGCGGCGAGTGGCGCAAGCCCCTCGGCACGCTGGTATTGCCAGTCCACGACCCCGCTCGTGACGAGATTGTCGGCCAGGTGATATGCGCGGGGAATGATGAAGTCGCCGCCGCTGTCGAAACAGCGCATGCGGCTTTTCGCACTTGGCGCACCACGCCAGTGACTGATCGTGTGCAACCGCTCTTCCGCCTGAAAGCCCTGCTGGAGCGCGACTTCGAAGCGCTGGCCCGCACGATCACTCTCGAGTGCGGCAAGACCCTTGTCGAGAGTCGCGGCGAGATACGCCGGGCGATCGAGAATGTCGAAACCGCTTGCGGCATGCCTTACCTTTTGCAGAGCGGATTCAATGAAGGGATTGCGAGCGGCATCGACGAGTTTTCGATACGTCAGCCCATGGGTGTCGCGGCGATTCTTTGCCCCTTCAACTTCCCGGGCATGATTCCTTTCTGGTTCCTGCCTTACGCCATCGGCGTAGGTGCGACGGTTGTGTTGAAACCGAGTGAGCGGGTTCCGCTCACGATGCAGATGCTGATGCAGATCATGCAGGAGAGCGGCTTTCCGCCAGGGGTTGTGAACGTAATCAATGGTGGCCGCCAGGTGAGTGAAGCGCTCATCGCTCACCCCCTGGTCAAGACCGTCAGCTTTGTCGGCTCCAGCATTGCGGCTCGTGCCGTCTACGCTCAGGCTGCGTCTCTGGGTAAGCGGGTGCAATGTCAGGGTGGGGCGAAAAATCCGGTCGTCATCTTGCCCGATGCTGATCTCGATTCGAGCACGGCTGTGATCGCTGATTCGGCCTTTGGTTGTGCAGGTCAGCGCTGCCTCGCCGCGAGCGTCGCCGTTCTCGTTGGCGAAGCCAGGCGGCCTTTTGGCGACGCACTTCGCGAGGCTGCCGCAACCCGCAAGACCGGGAATGGCTTCGACGAAGTTCAGATGGGACCTGTGATCTCGAACGCCTCACGCGAGCGCATCCATGCGCTGCTCTCCAGCATCGAGAGCGAAGGCGGGAGGCTCAGCGTCGACGGACGCAAGCATGCTCTTGAGACGGGTTACTTCGTCAAGCCGACCATCGTCGAAGACCTCTCCGAACAAAGCGAACTCCTGCGTACCGAGATTTTCGGACCTGTTCTTACGCTCGTCGAAAAACCGGATATCGAAGCGGCTCTCGACTTCGTCAACTCGGGTGCCTATGGCAACATGGCTTGTCTGTTCACGCGCAGTGGCGAAGCTGCGCGGCGCTTTCGCAATGAAGCCGAGGTCGGCAATGTCGGCATCAATGTTGGTGTTGCCGCACCGATGTCTTTCTTCCCCTTCAGCGGGGCCCGTGAAAGTTTCTTTGGCGATCTCCATGGCCAGGGCAAGGACGCCGTGCGCTTCTTCACCAATGAGAAGGTCGTTGTAGAACGATGGCCCAAAGAGTGGTCCAGAAAGTTCTAACTATGCGCTTCGATTCGCCGAGGACAATTCTTCATGGAGCTGGTTGCCGCGCCGAACTGCCCGAACAAGCCCACAATCGCGGCTGCCGACGTCTGCTTATCGTTAGCGATGCTTACCTTGTCGGTGTCGGCATTCCCGCCCCGGTCGTTGAGCAACTGAATCGTGCCGGTATCGAGGCGCGTGTCTTCGACCAAGTCCAGCCCGATCCCACCGATGCCAATGTTGAAGCCGGCCGCACTGCTCTGCTCGATTTTGGTGCCGATGCCATTGTGGCTTTTGGCGGCGGTAGTTCCATCGATTGTGCGAAAGCCATTCGATACCTTGAAGGCGCGCTGCCTCTGTTCGCGATACCGACCACCGCCGGTACGGGTAGTGAAGCTACGCCCGTCATGGTGATCACCGACACTGGTGCAGGAGTCAAGAGGATGACCCGCGATCCGAAGCTCATGCCGGATGTCGCGATCGTCGACTATGAGCTAAGCCTCACCATGCCGCCCGCGCTCACAGCTCATGTCGGTGTCGATACGCTCACACACGGCATCGAGGCCTATGTCTCGCGCAAGCGCCATGCGCTCAGCAATCTCGCGGCGCGCTCCTGCATTGAGCGAACGGGCCGCTACCTGCGCCGCGCCTGGTCGAATGGCGCGGACCGCGAAGCACGCGAA
>JBKJSR010000221.1:0-3325 GCA_046594355.1 Bryobacter sp. | reverse complement strand
TGTGGTGCAGTCCATTGGTGGCGGGGATAGGTACGGGTATAACGATGCGAATGAAGCGCCGGACCGCGCGGCGGCCAAAGCTGCCGTCGGGGTGCTCGCGGGGCTGTACGGGCGGATGAAGAGTTAACTGGGCGAATTTGCAGCGAAAGAGCCTATCGGGTATAATAATACTTTTGTGGCTCGCCACCCTTGGCGAGGAGGTAAGCATGTTTTTGAACGTGCGGGACATGGAGTTGCGTCCCCTGCGGATATCGCGAGAATTTGCGATTGGTGAAATCGACTTTTTCGAAGCGGTATTGCGGCAGACTTCTCCCTTGAAGGTAGAAGCAGTAGCAGAACTGAGACAGGTGCTCGACGAGATCCGGTTGCATGGCCACTATACGGTGGACCTGGAACTGGATTGCGATCGATGCCTTGAGGCATATACTTGGCCGATCTCGTCCGACTTCGATCTGCTTTATGAACCGGTAAACGCGGAAGCGCAGCCGGAAGAGGCAGGGTTGAAGGACGATGAAGCCGATATCGCTTACTATCAGGGCGCGGGGCTGGAACTGGAA
This sequence comes from Bryobacter sp., assembly GCA_046594355.1. Classification (GTDB taxonomy): domain Bacteria; phylum Acidobacteriota; class Terriglobia; order Bryobacterales; family Bryobacteraceae; genus Bryobacter. Next base: position 2,768 of record JBKJSR010000221.1, on the reverse strand, counting down.
GATGTATTGCGGGAGCGGGTGCTTTTAGCCCTGCCGATGCAAAGAGTTTGCCGTAAGGATTGTCCGGGGTTGTGCCCGACTTGCGGTGAGAACTGGAACCTGCGCGAGTGTGAATGTCCGCAGGAAAAAATCGACCTGCGCTGGACCGCCCTGCAAGATTTGAAATTGAAGAATTAGTAGAAGGAAACTGAAATGCCTAATCCGAAACGCCGCCACTCAAAGCGCCGTACCTCAACCCGCCGGGCTCACGATTCATTGTCCCGCCCGATCGGCAGCGACTGCTCCAATTGCGGTGCATCGAAACTGCCTCATCGCGCTTGCCCAGCCTGTGGCTTTTACAAGGGCCGTGCCGTACTTGAAGTGGAGAAGTTCTAAGCACTTGAAGCACGGCCAGTGATTACCATTGCCGTCGACGCGATGGGAGGCGATCACGCCCCCAAAAGCGAAGTTGAAGGAAGTTTACGCGCCGTCCGCAATCTGGATGTGCGCGTAATTCTTGTTGGCCGGGAACAGATTATCCGCGATGAGCTGGACCAGCACGGGAAGTGGCAGAACCTTCCGATCGAGATCGTACATGCCAGCGAAGTGATCACGATGGAGGATTCGGCGGCCAAGGCGATGAGGTCGAAGAAGGATTCTTCCATTCGGGTGGCGGCGCGGCTGGTGCGCGAAGGGACGGCGGCGGGGATGGTTTCCGGTGGGAATACCGGCGCGGTGATGGCGACGGCGAAGATGGTGCAGGGGATGATTCGCGGGGTGGATCGTCCGGCACTGGCTACTGCGTTTCCGACGCTCAAAGGTACGCCGACGGTGTTGGTGGATGTGGGCGCGAATGTGGATGCGAGCGCGAAAATGCTGGCGCAATTTGCGTTTATGGGCAACATCTATAGCCGGGCGATTTTCAGTATTCACCGGCCGAGGGTGGGGCTGCTTTCGATTGGCGAAGAAGAGCACAAGGGGAACGCGCTGACGCATGCGGCTACGCCGCTGCTGAAGCAACTGGCATTGAACTTTATCGGCAACGTGGAAGGCCGGGACCTGTATACGGGCCTGGCGGATGTGATCGTTTGCGACGGGTTTATCGGGAATGTGGCGCTGAAGGTAAGCGAAGGTCTGGTCGAAGTTTTCCGGCACATGCTGAAGGAAAGTCTGAGTTCGACGATTACGCGGCAAGTGGGGGCGGCGCTGGCGAAGAACGCGTTTGCAGAGCTGAAGAAGCGGACGGACTACAGCGAGTATGGCGGTGCGCCGCTGCTGGGCGTGAAGGGTGTTTGCATCATCTGCCACGGGCGGTCGAATGCGAACGCAATCATGAACGCGATCCGGGTGGCGGCGGAATATTCAGCGCAGCGGGTGAACGAAAAAATTGAAGAGGGTCTGGCCGATTTGGGCGAATCCGCTTAGACGGTATAACTTTAGCCGGTCTGCGAGACAATATAAGGTATATGCGCCGTTTTGTTTTGCTGTTTGTGTTGAGCGTCCTGGGCTGTGCGGCTCAGAAGCTGGATCCGATCCATTGGGCTCTGGGGCCTTTTCCGGAAGCCAAGGCGGGGACGGAATTCAAGATCCCGGTGCGGGCGCGTCTCGATGCGCACTGGCATCTGTATTCGCTAACGACGCCACCGCCACCGAAGCCGACGAAGATGCAGGCGCTGGAGGGTGCGCCGTATGAGGTGGTGCGGGTTGAGCAGCCGGCACCGACGCGCAAACGGGATGTGAACTTTGGCAGCGACACGGAGACCTTTGAGGGGTCGGTTGAATTTACGGTGGTGGCAAAGGCGCTGAAGGATATTGCAGCGAATCAGGCGGACCTGGTGGTGGAGGTGCGGTATCAGGCTTGCGACGACAAACAGTGTTTGCCGCCAAGGAAGAAGCAAGTGAGCTATGACGCGAACTTTGTGTTTGTGGCTGCGCCGGTTGCGCCCGCTGCTGCGGCTTCCGGAAGGAGCCTGGGCGAGTTCATGCTGTTGGCCTTCGGGTTTGGATTGGCATCGGTGCTGACGCCTTGCGTGTTTCCGATGATCCCGATTACGATGAGTTACTTTCTGACGAAGCAGGGGTCTTCGAAGGGGCGGATCCTGCTGGATGCGCTGGTGTTTTGCCTGGGTATCGTCGTGCTGTTTACGTCGATCGGGTTTGCGCTGACGGCGGCGCTGGGTACGGCTGGCGTGGTGTCGATTGGATCGAATGTTTATGTGAACGGATTTATCAGCGTGGTCTTCTTCGCGCTGGCGTTGAGTCTGCTAGGGGCTTATGAGATCACGCTGCCTTCGTCGTTGCTGACGAAGCTGAATTCGGCGAGCGAGGGGGGCGGGATTGTAGGAACGCTGCTAATGGGGTTGACGTTTTCGCTGACGAGCTTTGCTTGTGTGGGTCCGTTTGTGGGGACACTGCTGGCGGCTTCGATTACGGGGGACCGACTGCAGCCGGCGCTGGGGATGATGAGTTTCAGCTTTGGGTTGTCGTTGCCGTTTTTCTTTTTGGCGTTGTTTCCCGGTGTATTGAAGGGTTTGCCGCGGGCGGGTAACTGGATGATCCGCGTCAAGGTTGTGATGGGCTTTCTGATCCTGGCGGCGATGTTGAAGCACCTGAGTAATGTAGACGCAGTGATGCAGTGGGAGTTGCTGACACGGGAGCGGTTTCTGGCGCTGTGGGTGGTGCTGTTTGCGCTGCCGGGCTTGTATTTATTGGGGAAGTTGCCCATGGACGGGATCAAGATCGGCGAACAACTGGGCGTAGGGCGGGTGTTGACCGGGACTTTGTTTTTA
>JBKJSR010000123.1:0-4063 GCA_046594355.1 Bryobacter sp. | reverse complement strand
CTCCCCACCCGCACTCAAGCTGCTGTCGGCTCAGCGACCAGTTGACCCGGAACATCCTTCCGGCGCGCCCTCCGGCTACTGGCCCAGCTCCCGCAACAACCAATCCGCCTGGTAAATCTTCCGCAAAGCTTCGACAATTCCCTGACTCGCAACATGCACGCTCCGCGCCTGCTCGTCCGTATAAAGATAGCGGTTCGGCAGCCCCTCAATATTGCCATCAAACAGGATCCCGATCACTTCGCCCTTCGTATTCACCGTCGGGCTGCCGCTATTGCCGCCATGCGTATCCGCAGTGGTCACATAGTTAAACGGCACTTTCAAGTTCAGAAACTTCTTCCGCTCCAGCCACTTCGGCGGTAGAGCCAGTGGATCGACTCCCGTCGCATGCCGGTACATCCCCGCAAAATCCGTCTTCCACTTGACGGCTTTGCCCTGCGCATCTTTATAACCGATCACCGGTCCAAAACTCACCCTCATCGTAAACGTCGCGTCGGGATAAACATTTCCACCCAAAGAATACTGCGACTGCGCAATCCGCGCCGTCTCAACAGATTGTCGAGATTGTACCTGGTCTTCATACATCTTGCGGTACTTACGCGCTTCCGGTTCTAGAATCCTGACGATCCGCAACATTCCGTCCTCTTCAGATCGCGCCAACTCAGCCGACCCCGCAATCCGCTTGCGATTCTCAATCGCCATCAGCTTGGTCGATGCCACGGCTTCCTTGGCCACCTGCTTCGCACCCTTCCCCCCCAGAGCTTGCACCATTACTTGATTGTTTTCTCCTAATATACTCAAACTAAATCGTAAATACTCTGCAAGGATAGCTTCTTCGAGGCTTGCGGATTGCGGAGCCGCACTGTACATTCCCTCCTCAACGCTCACAAGATTTGCCTCGGAGAACTCTCGCAACCTCTCTCCATTCGGCTTCTGCTTCTCGATGGCATAACGATAAAGATTGCGCGCAATCGGCAACAGGCTTCCATATTGACCCGGCATGTTCTCAAAAACCATGAGCTTGTCGTAGAACTTCGCATAGTCGCTGGTGATTTTCTCGAGCTCCGCCCACGCCCCGCCATATTGCTTCTCCTTCTCCGCATCTTTGGCGATTGCCGCCCGCAACGCCTTCTCTTCCGCCCTCTTTCGCGCCATAAACTCTGGGTCTTTTAGTCCGCGCATAAAACCGCTTAAGGCCTTATAACTGTTCTGACTACTAAAGATTTCCTCAAGTGCCACGCGAGCCGCTTCCGGGCTACTCTTCGAGTACTCCTGCAACGCCTTGATGAAGCCGGCATGACGCTCCAGATTCAATTTCAAACTCACATCCCGCTGCATTTCCATCTCCGTAAAAGTCGACAAACGCCCCGTCGATCCAGGATTCCCGGCTACGAAGGTCAATTCTCCTTTCTTCACGCCCTGCTTCGACCAGGGAAGGTAGTGGATCGGTTTCAAAGCTTTGCCGCCCTCATACACCCGAAAGAACGCAATATCCAGGTTCCAGCGGGGATAAACGAAGTTGTCCGGATCACCCCCAAAAAACGCAATGTCCTTCTCAGGCGCAAACACGAGACGGATATCGGTGTACTTCTGGTATTCGTAAAGGTGGTATTGCCCGCCGCTGAACAGCGTCACGACGTCGCAACGATGCCCGGTCCGATCTGCACATTGCTTCTCAATGCCACTCATCGCGGCCCGCCGCTTCGACCCAGCCTCTGCCGGGGTCGTTCCCACGGGTGCAGCACCCTTCACCTTTTCGCTCACATTATCAATCTTAAGCAACACATTCAATTCAAGATCCGGGCATGGCTTCTCTGCGGATCTGCTCGCTGCGGCAAATCCCTCCTTCATGTAATCGTGGTCCTTCGAAGACAGTTTCTGAATGCAATCCGCACCCACATGGTGGTTGGTGAAAACGAGTCCTTCACCCGAAACGAAGCTCCCCGACCCGCCATTATTAAAGCGCACACTCCCCAATTGCAGCTTCTTCAGGAATGCGTCGTCGGCGTCAAACCCGTACTTCGCTTTCACGGCGGCACGAGGAAATTCGTTCAGCAGCCAGATGCCGTTATCGGCGACCGTCAGTCCGCAAACTCCGATCAACACGCCCAAAAAAATGCTCTTTGTCATGCCTTTTCAACCACCCTTCCGATTGTCTTTTGCAAGTCTATTCCTATCAATAGCTTACCTTGCGGAATTCCGCGCCTCAGCTTTGATTCTTGCCAAGCCTATGCCATACTGATAGCAAAGTTTACCTTAATGTCGCAAAAACTTGTGGACGACGCGGTCGTTCGCTACCACAAAATTCTCGAATCTGAGCCCCATTCCAACCTTGAATGGACAGACGCTTTAACGGAGCGGATGCGTTCCCATGGCATGATCGTCGGAACCCGCCTTGCATCCCCGTTCTTGCGGCCCCACTTTCTTTCCAAGAAGCAATACGAGCAAGTTTCGAAAGCTGGCGAATCGCTCCTCTCCGCCATTGAACGCATCGAAGCCTTGGCCCTAAGCACTCCCAGTCTCTTACAGCGCATGGAATTATTGCCGGCCGAGCGCATGCTCGCCGCTATCGACCCTGGCTACAGCTTTCTCCACGTTGCCTCGCTCCTGAACACCAACCTCAACAACGGCAACCTGCAGTTCCGGAATTTCCAGGCCTCCTCCGCCACTGGCCTCGCCTACGGCGAACTCCTCGCCGACATGTTTTACGACGCTCCTCCGGTCAAGGAATTCCGCAAGAAATACCAGCTCACCAAATTCGGCGGCACCAAATATTTGATGTCGGCCATTCTGAAGGCTTACAAAGCCTATGGCGGTAAAAAACAGCCCAACATCGCTGTTCTCGAATTTAAACAACCCTTTCAGACCATCGATGGCGCTGAATATACGGTTCTCGTCGAACTCATCCGCAAACACGGTTATCAGGCCGAACTCGTCAACCCCGAACAACTCGATTACCGCAATGGAGTTCTGTCGAAGGGCGACTACCGGATCGACCTTCTCTATCGCGCATCTTCCCTGCAGGAATTCCTGCTGCGCTTCGACCTCAACCACCCCCTGGTCAACGCCTACCGCGATGGCAAGGTCTGCATGGTCAATTCTTTCCGCGCCGAACTCGCTCAAAAGCGCACGATGTTCAGCCTTCTTACCGACGAACAGGTAACGGCAAAATTCCCTGTCGCCGAGCGTCGGGCCATTGCCGCTTCGATTCCCTGGACGCGCATCGTCACTCAGGCCAAAACCCAGCGTGCAGGTGAAACGATCGATCTTCCGGAATTTATTTCCGCCAATAAGGACAGTCTCGTTCTCGTCCCCAATGATTCCACCGGAGCCCTGCCCGTCTACGACGGATTAAATACAGAAAAGCCGGCTTGGGATCGTGCTCTGAAACAGGCCCTGCGCGAGCGCTACGTCGTTCAGGAGCGCATGCAACCCGTCACGGCTATGTTCCCGGTACTCTTTTATGGCGCAATGGAAATGCGGGAAATGCAGGTGGACGTACACCCGCACATGTTCCTTGGCGAAGTGAAATCCTGCACCACTCATCTGGGCGCAGCCAACAGCGGATTCTCGACGATCGAAGGCGTCACCCCCACCTTTTTGCTCGGCGGCAAATAGCCTCCGTCTACCCGCCCTGCTGCCTCCCAGTATTGGCGTTGCGCTTCGCCAACGTCCTCATCGCCTTAAGGCAAGGCTTCAAGTGCCGACTCAAGACAATGCCCGGACCTGCTGCTGAAGTTGTCGGAGGCGGGTTGGATCGCACCGGTCGGCGAGTGAGGATAAAACTTGGAACCATCCCGTTCTGGCTGTCGATATTTTGCTGGTTCGCAGTGGCGAGGAGATGGCGTGAGTTTGATCGTCTGATTTGGCCCCCCTCTGGAGGTCAGCTAACCCGGATTCCCACAAAGAAGGAGCAAAAGGCCTACTGATCTGTCATAGCTGATTCGTTGACAAAGAGATAAAGACAGGACACAGGAGGCCTTCGCTATGACAGAGTGTATGCAAGAACGATTTGAGTTTGCAGGACATGATTCGCGGACGGTAGTGGCGGAGTTTGATGGAGAAC
>JBKJSR010000115.1:0-4475 GCA_046594355.1 Bryobacter sp. | reverse complement strand
GTTCTCCATCAAACTCCGCCACTACCGTCCGCGAATCATGTCCTGCAAACTCAAATCGTTCTTGCATACACTCTGTCATAGCGAAGGCCTCCTGTGTCCTGTCTTTATCTCTTTGTCGACGAATCAGTTATCACAGATCAGTAGGCCCTTTGCTCCTTCTTTGTGGGAAATCCGGCTAGCCCCCGCCCATCGTAGCTTGGGCGGGCTCTACCGCTATATCTAGTAGCTTGACCCCAATCCTTTTTACCCTCATATTTGTAAGGTCAGTCGGCGGCCAGAACAAAAAGAAGGATTTATGGTTAAAACAAAAAAGCTCAAAATTGATTTGCTCGTTCCTTCCCCCTCTTTCACTTCATCCGACGTATCTTCCCTAACCGGTACCAGCCTTCGCCAGTTGCAGTGGTGGGACGAAAAAAAGGTGGTTTCGCCCCGTCAGGAAGGCCACCGCCGCCTCTACCTCACCGAAGAGGTGCTCGAAATCTCCGTCATCGCCGAACTCCGCCGCAAAGGCTTCTCCCTTCAGAAGATCCGCCGTGTCATCCGCTTCCTCCAGAAAAACATCGGCAAGCGCCTGAGCGAAGTCCTCGACGTCCGCTCCGACCTCCACCTGATCACCGATGGCAAGAATATTTACCTCGAAGACAACACCCATACGATTATCGATATATTGAAAAACGCACGCCAGCCGATGTTCCTTGTTTGTGTCAGCGATCAGGTTCGCCGGATCCAGGCAGCGCTTCCCCCAACCCGCAAACCCGTCGGTCGCGAATCCGCTTCCTCCCAGCTCGCCCGCAAGGCACGCTAAATTTTGTAGAAGCAAATTGCTGTTGGCAAACGTCTATCAATCGTTGACATATACTGTAGGCAAGTTCGGAGGCCTGTTTATTTATGGCGCGTAGCCGTGCATCCTGGTTGGTAATACCATTACTCGTCGCACTTTGCTCTATGTTGGGCGGTGTGTTTGGTCCTGAATTGGACCAAGTCAATGCTGCGACAACTGAAGACGACATCAAGTCCGGCCTCAGAGTTTTCTCGAAGGTCTATGAAATTGTCGAAGACAATTTCGCCGAAAAGGTCTCCCCCGACCGTGCCATCTACCAAGGTGCCATCCCTGGCATGCTTCGCACCCTCGACCCCCACTCGAATTTCTACGACCCTAAAATGTATGAGCAGATGCGCGAAGATCAGAGTGGCCGCTACTTTGGCGTTGGCATGATCATCGCCCCGCGCAACGGCCGCATCATTGTCATGTCCCCCTTCCCTGCTTCGCCCGCTTACAAGGCCGGTATCCGTCCGGGCGATATCATCGCCGAGGTCAACGATAAAAAGACCGACAACATGACCACCTCCGACGTCGCCGCCCTCCTCAAAGGCCCGCGCGGCACCCAGGCTCAGATCGTCATCCAGCGTGAAGGCGTCGACAAGCCCCTCACGCTCAACATCACCCGTGACGTGATCCCGCGCAAGAGCGTCAAAGACGCCTTCTTCCTCAAGCCCGGCATCATGTATCTCGACATCGAATCCTTCAACGAGAACACCAGCTCCGAGGTCAACGAAAACTTCAAGCGTCTCGGCGAAAAGAACATCAAAGGCCTGATCCTCGACCTCCGCGCCAATCCCGGTGGTCTCCTCAATGAAGGCGTCGCCGTCGCAGGCCGCTTCCTCCAAAAGGGCCAGCTTGTCGTCTCCCATCGCGGTCGCGCCAATCCCGAACGCACCTACACCGAACGCCGCGGATCCGGTGCCGCAGATTACCCCATCGTCGTCGTCGTCAACAAGTTCTCCGCCTCGGCCGCCGAAATCGTCGCCGGCGCACTGCAGGATCACGACCGAGCCTACGTCATCGGCGAAGACACCTTCGGCAAGGGCCTCGTCCAGACCGTCTATCCGCTCAGCGAAAATAGCGGCCTCGCTCTCACCACCGCCAAATACTACACACCTAGCGGCCGCCTCATCCAGCGCGACTACTCGAATATCAGCTTCTTCGATTACTACTACCGCAAGACGACCGAACTCAAGAACCCCAAGGACGTCAAAATGACCGACTCCGGTCGTGCCGTCTACGGTGGCAATGGCATCGCTCCCGATGAAAAATTTGTCCCCGCAACCTACAACAAGTTCCAGGTCGAACTGCTGCGCCGCGCTGCCTTCTTCACTTTCACGCCTGCCTTTTTCAGCGGCAAGGAAGCCAAGCTCCCCAAGGGCTGGTCTCCCGACGCCAAGGTGATCGACGATTTCAAGGCCTTCCTCAAAAAGACCGGAGCTTCGTTCACCGAAGAAGACTTTAAGGCGAATCAGGAGTGGGTCAAGAACACGATTCAAGTCGAAATCTACAAGACCGCCTTTGATATCGACGAAGCCGCCCGCTACGAAATTGAGATCGACCCCGAAATCCTCAAGGCCATCGAAGCCCTCCCCAAAGCCCGCAAGTTGGGCGAGAAGGCCAGGAAGATGATCGTCCAGCGCATGGCGGAACCGAACCGCTAAGCGTATCCTGTTAGTTTGACGAAACAACCTCAAATCACCGTGCTCGATGCGGGCGGTCAATATTGTCACCTGATTGCCCGCCGTGTGCGCGAACTCGGCGTTTACGCCGAAGTCCAACCGAGTGAAGTCGCCGCTTCTCTCCTCGAAAACCGCCGCGGCATCATCATTTCCGGCGGCCCCGCCAGTGTCTATGAGCCCGGCAGCCCTACGGTCGATCCGGAGATCTTTTCGCTTGGCGTTCCCGTCCTTGGCATCTGCTACGGTCTGCAGCTCATGGCTCACCTCAGCGGAGGCAAGGTCACCAAAGGCATCAAAGGCGAATACGGCCTCGCGCAACTGAAGGTCGTCGAACACGACAGGCTCTTTGAGAACTTCCAGGCCGTCTCCGAAGTCTGGATGTCCCATCGCGACCGCGTGGGCGAAGTGCCCGAAGACTTCCTGGTCACCGCCACTACCGATACCTGCCCCATCGCCGCCATGGCGAACGACTGGCGCAAGCTCTACGGCATCCAGTTCCACCCCGAAGTGGTCCACACACAGGGCGGTAAGATCATCCTCGGCAACTTCCTGTTTGGCATCGCCGGCTGCGAGCAGGATTGGCAGCCTACCCGTCAGATCGAAGAGATTGAGGACGAAATCCGCCGCACGGCGCGAGGCCGCAATGTCTTCTTCTTCGCTTCCGGCGGCGTCGATTCGACGGTAGCATTTTCGCTCTGCCTGAACGCTCTCGGCAAAGACCGCGTCCACGCCGCCTATGTCGATACCGGGCTGATGCGCGAAGGCGAAACCGAATTTGTCCGTGAGGTCTTTACTAAAATGGCGGGCGACTCCTTCGAAGTCGTCGACGCCAAGGCTGATTTCCTGTCCAAGCTGGCTGGCGTTGTCGATCCCGAAGCCAAGCGCAAGATCATTGGCGAAGAGTTCGTCGCTGTGCAGGAGCGTATCCTTGAAAGCGGCCAGTTCCTGAATGGCAGTTGGATCCTCGGGCAGGGCACCATCTACCCGGATACGATCGAGAGTGGCGGCTCTGCCAAGGCGGAAGTGATCAAAACCCACCACAACCGGGTCGAAGGGATTCAGCGCCTGATCGATTCCGGCCGCCTCATCGAACCGCTGGCACAGTTTTACAAGGATGAAGTGCGCGAAGTAGGGCGCGCCATCGGTCTCTCTGACGAACTGCTCGACCGTCACCCCTTCCCCGGTCCCGGCCTCGCCATCCGTTGTCTCTGCACTGCCGGGGTTGAGCAGGCGCGCCAGGTCGAATCCGGCTACGTTCTTCCAGTTTTAAGCGTCGGAGTGCAAGGCGATTCGCGCACCTACCGTTCGACGCTGGCTCTCGAAAGCTACACCGAAGCGGCTTTCTCGACAGCCACGGAACTCATCAACCAATTGGGGGATGTGAACCGCGTTGTCGCCCTCGTGCAAAGCGCCGCCCCACTTTCCGGATTGCGCTCACATGTCTCGGCAATCGACGAAGATCGCCTCAGCCGTCTGCGCGAGTGTGACGCAATCGTCCGCAGACTCTCCGTCTCGAGCGGCTTCGAAGAGCAGATCTGGCAGTTCCCTGTCGTTCTGCTGCCCTGCGGCATCGAAGGCAAACCGGACAGCATCGTCTTGCGGCCTATCGACAGCGTAGACGGCATGACGGCGAAGGCAGTGCCGATGCCCGCCGCGCTGTTGCGGGAGATGGCGGAACAACTCTCTGCTGTTCCCGGCATTTGTGGTGTCTTCTACGACCTCACCAACAAACCACCCGCAACCATCGAGTGGGAATAGAGACTAAATCTGCGGCGAAGCCACAGGGAATCTTGACTGGCAGCAGACAACTGCTCCTGGATCGGACTCGGCAATCATCGAGTGGGAATAGAGACTAAACCGGCGGCGCAGCCGAGGGAATCTTGACTGGCAGCAGAGAACTGCTCCTGGATCGGACTCGGCAACCATCGAGTGGGAATAGAGACTAAACCGGCGGCGCAGCCGAGGGAATC
>JBKJSR010000358.1:0-11272 GCA_046594355.1 Bryobacter sp. | reverse complement strand
CACCCATCTCGCTAATTTTTTACGCCTCACTTCGCATGAGGATTTTGCGTCACTGCACCGCTGGTCGGTGGAATCGTCACCTGCGTTCTGGGAATGCTTTCGCAGCTTTGCCGGATTGCCTCCGGAAGGTGCGCCCTTCAATTTTGCAGAAGAGTTGTTGCGGAATGTTGAGGACGGACCCGCGCTTCTGTTTCGTGACGAAAGCGGCCTGAAGTTCACTTGGACGGGGACCGATCTGCGCCGCGCCGTGGCGGTATATGCAGCGCTGCTGCGGCGGCACGGAATTGCACCCGGAGACCGCATTGTCGCGCTGCTGCCAAATCTGCCGGAGACAATTGCACTGATGCTGGCGACGGCGTCGCTGGGAGCCGTGTGGTCTTCGTGTTCGCCTGATTTTGGGGCGCAAGGTATTATCGACCGCTTTGCCCAGCTTGGTCCACGTTTGCTGTTCACGACGGCTGGGTATTCGTTTGCGGGCAAGTCCTATTCATCCGGCGAGCGCCTGCGGCATATCGTTGCGGCGATGCCTACGCTCGAAGCGACGTATCTGATCGAAGAGATTGTTATCGACAGCGAGCCCGAGCTAGCCTTTGAGGTTTTCGCTCACCGGCATCCGCTGTTTATCCTGTTTTCGAGCGGCACTACGGGGCTGCCGAAGTGCATCGTCCATTCGAGCGGGGGCACGCTGGTGCAGATCGTGAAAGAGCACTTGCTGCATGTGGATGTGCAGCCGGGAGAACGCCTGTTCTACTACACGACCTGCGGATGGATGATGTGGAACTGGCTCGCCGTGGGGCTCTTCTCGAAGGCGACGCTGGTGCTGTATAACGGATCGCCGATGTATCCAGACCCGGGAGTGTTGTGGCGGATGGCGGAGGAGGATTCGATCGCGCATTTTGGCACCAGCGCGAAGTATCTGGCGTTGCTTGAGAAGCGGGGTTATAGTCCGGTCCGCCATCATCAGCTCAGCGGCTTGAGGCAGATACTTTCCACCGGCTCTCCGCTCGCTCCGGAGAGTTTCGATTATGTCTGGCGGGACATCAAGAAGGATGTCCATCTTGCATCCATTTCGGGCGGCACGGATATCGTGTCGTGTTTTGTATTGGGGAATCCGCTAGCGCCGGTACATAGGGGCGAGATCCAGGTGCCTGGGCTGGGGCTGGACGTGCAGATCTGGAATGCGGCGGGCGAAAGAATCCGGGATGAGCCGGGCGAGCTGGTTTGCTGTAACCGATTCCCGTCCATGCCGCTCGGGTTTTGGAACGATTCCGACGGGCGCAAGTTCCACGATGCGTACTTTGCGCGTTTTGAGGGGGTATGGTGCCACGGCGACTGGGCCAGCCAGAGTTCGGCCACGCAAGGGTTTACGATCCATGGGCGGTCCGACACGACGCTCAATCCGGGTGGCATCCGCATCGGTACAGCCGAGATCTATAGTCAGGTAGAGAGCATCGCTGAGATTGAAGAGTCGATTGCGGTGGGCCAGGAGTGGGAGGGGGATGTGCGGATCGTGTTGTTTGTGAAACTGCGGACAGGGCAGACGCTGAGCGCTGAACTGGTGGAGCGCATCCGCAAGACCTTGCGCGAGCAAGCGAGCCCGCATCATGTGCCGAAGAAAATTATCAGTGTTTCGGAGATTCCCCGGACGGTGAGCGGAAAGATTTCTGAAGCGGCGGTGAGGGATGCGATTCATGGGCGCGCAACGGCGAATCTGAACGCACTGGCGAACCCGGAAAGCATAAAGGAGTTCCAGGCATGCCCGGAACTCCTTTATGACTGATCTTCAATGGTGTAGCGGACGCAAGCTCCAGGCGCTAGGGCTTGGGGGCTTCATGCGTGGGGCTTGCCGGCGGCGGGGGCGGCGGAGTTTCTTCTCTCAATGCGTTCTTGAAGTTCTTGATTCCTTCACCCATACCTTTGGCCAACTCCGGCAGCTTGCGGCCGCCAAAAAGCAGCAGGGCAACTCCGAGAATCAACACAAGTTCCATCGGTCCTAGATTCGGCATATTTCGTTCCTTCTTTCCTCAGTATGGCAAATTTGCCGGATCTCAGTAAGCCAATAGCCTTTCGCCTTCGCGAACCAAGTCCTCAACCTGCGGGAGAATGACATTCTCCAGCGAGGGGTGATAAGCAACCCAAGTGTCTTTTGCGGCGACTCTGGCCACGGGCGCATCGAGATCGGCGAACAGTTCGTCCGCGATTCTCGCCGCGATTTCGGCGCCAAAGCCCCAACTCAGAACATCTTCATGGGCAATCAACACACGGCTTGTACGCCGCACGCTTTCTGCAATCGCAGTCCAGTCGTAAGGAGAGAGGCTTCGAAGGTCGATGACTTCGACCGTCTTGCCAGCATTCCTTTTTTCCAGCAACTGCGCCGCGTCGAGCGATTTCTTGACCAGCGCCCCATAACAGAGGATTGTCAAATGCTGGCCAGACTTTACCGTATTGGCTTTCCCAAACGGGATGGTGAACTCTTCTCCGGGATGCGGGCTACGGTTATAGGGCTCCCGGTAGAGTTTCTTATGTTCCAGAAATAGCACAGGATCGTCGCTGCGTAAGGCCGTTCTCAATAATCCACAGGCGTCGAGGGCATTGGACGGGAAGATTACGCGCAGCCCGGGGATGTGGGTAAATACAGATTCGCCGCACTGGCTGTGGTAGACGGAACCGCCCGTGAGATAGCCGCCGATTGGAACGCGGATCACGGCAGGGCAGCTCCAGGCTCCATTGCTGCGCCAACGCATGATCGCGAGCTCGTCGCGGATCTGCATCATGGCGGGCCAGATGTAATCGAAGAACTGAATTTCAGCGAGAGGTTTGAGGCCACGCAGGCTGAGGCCGATCGCGCGGCCGACAATGCCGGCTTCGGCAATGGGAGTGTTGAATACCCTGGCACTGCCGAACTCGCGCTGGAGGCCGAGAGTGGTCTTGAAGACACCGCCCTTGCCCTTGACCTCGGGGAGAATTTCTTCACGGCTGCAATCGGCGACGTCTTGGCCGAAGACCAGAATGCGTTCGTCGCGGCGCATCTCTTCGGCAATGGTCTGGTTGATGGTGTCGACCATCGTGCGTGGTTCGCCACGGAACTTGGGTTCGCTTGCGAACTGAGAGCCTGCCGGGTCGATGGTAGGCGAATAGAGATTTTCGAAGATGGTATTGGTGGCGGGAGCTGGATGCTTGAGGGCGAGATCGGCGGCATCCATCACCTGCTGGTCGCACTCGGCCATCAGGCCCTTAAGGTCGGCTTCGCTGAAGAGGCCTTCGGCAACGAGTTCGTTGAAGAGACGCTCGATCGGGTCTTCGCCCGCTTCTTTGGCCCGCTCGGCGACGGACTTGTAAAAACGCTCGTCGTCGCTCAAGGAATGCGAGTAGGGACGGATCACTTTGGCGTGAACGAGTACCGGGCCCAGGCCTTCTCGGCAGTGCGCCACCGCTTCGGACATGGTCTGGAAGCTGGCGCGGAAGTCGAGGCCGTCTACTTCGAGACGAAGCAAGCCGGGGAAGCCGCTGAGGAGTTTTGAAATGCTGCCACCGGGAGTCTGGAATTCGACCGGGACGCTGATGGCATAGCCGTTATCTTCAATCAGGAAAACGACTGGGTAGCGATGCAGGCAGGCGAGGTTGATGGCCTCCCAGAATTCGCCTTCACTCGTGGCACCGTCGCCGCTGGTGACGAGCGTGACTTCTTCGGGGTTGGTTTTGAGGTAGCGCGTCGCGTGGGCGCAACCGACGGCGTGCAGATATTGCGAACCAGTGGGAGAACTGCCGCTGACGATGTGAAGGTCGCGGGAGCTCCAGTGGCTGGGCATCTGACGGCCACCGCTCATCGTGTCGGCGGCGGCACCTACGGCCTGGAGGAACATCTGTTCGGGAGTGATGCCAAGAGTGAGGGCGAGGGCGCGGTCGCGATAGTAGAGATGGAACCAGTCGAAACCAGCCTCGAAAGCCATTCCGGCGGCGACCTGGATGGCTTCATGTCCGGCGGCGCTGACCTGGAAGTAAATCTTGTTCTGGCGCTTGAGGAGGATTTCGCGGTCGTCGATGCGACGGCTGAGGTACATCAGGCGGAAGGCGCGAAGCAGTTCGTTCGCCGCCAGGACTTCCGTTCTCGTCCGGAAGCTTTCTCCAAGCTGAGGCCCCGATCGGTAGGCTTGCATCAGTTCGTGCTATCTCCCCTGTCAGTGTATCCGAAAGATCCCTGCCCGGTGGCCGGATTTTTTGCAGATCGACTTCAGGTTGTTTCGTGGAGCAGGATCAGGAAGCCAGTTTCGATGAATTCCGGGGTGGTGCGGTTCCAGACAGCCTTTGCCCGCCCGCGTGTGCCGGGCAAAGTGAAGTCGCATACCTGGCCGGAACGCATTTCAGAATTCGCGTGGCGGGCGCGGAAGCCGGATGCGGACACATCCATGAGATGGGCCTCAAAAGGCACTTGATATTCCTCGTCGAGGCGCAAAGTAACGCTGCCGGTAGCTTTGTGGCGTGCTTCGGTACGCCGGTCCTCCCAATTGACGGGCCGGGTGCCTGCCACATTCATACAGGCCGCCGCTGCAACTGAACCCTGACATTGAGCCCGTAACTGCGAATCTTTCTGGACAAGGTGGTGCGGGAAATTCCCAGTGATTCCGCCGTCCGTTGGCGGTGTCCGCCCGATTCCTCGAGCGTGCGGCGAATCATGGTCTGCTCAAGGCCCTCTATGCCTCGTTCTCCGGCGTGATTCTCCAGTCCCGCCGGGTGAATCGGCTTGAAGCTGATGTCATCGGCGTGCAAGAGCGGGCCCTTGGCCGCCAGGGCGGAACGGGAAATCGTGCTGCGTAATTCGCGCACATTCCCCGGCCAGCGATAGGAATATAGAGCCATCATGGCATCCGAGGCAAAACGCAGTTCGGGGTTCTGTTGGGACAGGAAATGACTTGCCAGTGCTTCAATATCTTCAGGCCTCTCCCGGAGAGGGGGAACCGTGAGGGTGATCTGTCCGATGCGCCGGTAGAGATCTTCGCGGAAGCTGCCATTGCGAACGGACTGCAATAGAGGGTGGCTTGTGGCGGCTATGACGCGAATGTTCGTCCGTGTCTGCTTGAATGCGCCGAGGCGGAAGAACAGCCCGGTGTCGAGTACGCGAAGCAGTTTGGATTGTAGTCTGGGGTCGAGGGCACCAATGTCATCGAGAAAGAGACTGCCTTCGTGAGCGAGTTCGAACAGGCCCGGCCTGGGTGCATTCGCTCCCGAGAAGACGCCTCGCTCATGTCCGAACAATTCAGATTCGACGAGCTCTTTGGGAAAGGCTGCGCAGGAAAGATCGACAAATGGTTTGAGCTTGCGGACCGAATCGTGATGGATGGCGCGGGCGATGATTTCTTTACCCGTGCCAGATTCGCCGAGGAGGAGAATCGAAGCCGGGGATTGCGCCGCTTTGCGAACCTGCTGGAAAAGATCGCGCATCCGTGGCGAGGCTGCTACTGCCTCTACACCCAGAAAGTGATATTTTTCCACCATAAATTTGCGAAAGGATCGCTACTAGATGTTACGGTCAATTTGGCCAAACTGGCATGAGCCGTAGACCTGATTGCCGGCGCAGAATGACCTTAGTTCTCTGGGTTGGGGGAAAGGCAAAAAGCTTTAGATGGGCATAATTCGTATAGTTCCGTCTAGTGCTAAAGGTTCCTGAAATAAGGGCCGATCAGTCTTATGAATCAGGTGGAGTCTTATTGCCGCTCCACTTCCTTTTTATGAACTTACTGAGCCTTCCGGCGCAAATTTACGTATGGATCATCGGGTTGATGGGGTCCGCTGTGATCCTGTCAACTCTCCTTCGCTGGGAATCGTCGGATCTGATCCGCTTCGCTTGTTTTTTTCTGGTGGCATTATTCGCCGCCGGACTTAGAGTGGGTGTAAACAGTGGAAATGGTGCCGCGCTGCCCATCAATATTTTGTTTGTATTGATCGGAATCATGGAGTTGAGCCTGCCGGAAACAATCGTGATTGCGGGTGCAACCACGGCGATTCAGTGCCTGCAGGTACTCACGGGGCCGAGCCGGAATTTTCTCACTTTCTTTAATATTTCCAGTATTGCGACGGCGACCTGGATTACGCATTTCATTTACTTTCACCCCCATCTGCAGATCGACTTCGCCAGCGCGCCCGTGCGGCTGATTGCGGCGGCAACTGTTTTTTACCTTTTCAATACATTTCCAGTCGCAGCGGTCATTTCGCTAACCGAACACAAGAGTTTGCGCCAGATCTGGCGAGAGCGCTATATCTGGAGTTTCAATTTCTACCTCGTGGGAATGATAGCTGCAGGGCTTTTCAGCTTTGTAAACGTATATCTCGACTGGGGCTACTCGATGCTGGCCCTGTTCTTCTTTTACCTGCTCTACAAGGTTTACTCGATGCATCTGGCGCGGATCGACAAGGAAATGCAGCATTCCGAGCAGATGGCGGATTTGCACTTGCGAACGATCGAGGCTCTCGCGCTGGCGATTGAATCGAAGGACGAAACGACGCATGAGCATTTGCAGCGGGTTCAGGTCTATGCGCTCGAAATCGGCCGGGATCTGGGGATGGCCAACGATGAGCTTGAGGCGCTTCGTGCGGCCGCGATTCTGCATGATATCGGCAAGCTGGCCGTGCCGGAACACATTATTTCCAAGCCCGGAAAACTGACGCCGGAAGAATTTGAAAAGATGAAGATCCATCCGGTGGTGGGCGCGGAGATTCTCGAGCGGGTGCAGTTTCCCTACAACGTATCGCCGATTGTTTTGGCGCATCATGAGAAGTGGGATGGCAGCGGTTATCCATATGGCACGAAGGGTCTGGACATTCCGCTGGGCGCGCGAATATTGAGTGTTGTGGATTGCCTCGATGCACTGGCAAGCGACCGGCAATACCGGCGGGCCCTGCCCCTTGTTGAAGCGATGGGGGTTGTGGATCGCGAAAGCGGAATCAGCTTCGACCCGCGCGTCGTGGAAGTACTGAAAAAGCGTTATATCGAGTTGGAAGAAATGGCGAAGGCGGCGATTCGAAGTGTGAAACCGCAGCCGAAGCTCTCGACGAGGATCAAGATCGAGGCGGGCATTGCGCCCGCGACGGGCTTTGAGCAGACGAAGAAATCGATCCAGGCAATCACCAGTGGCGACCCTGGCGAATTCATCCAGATGATCGCTGCGGCGCGGGGAGAAGTGCAGCAGTTATTCGAGATATCACAGGACATCGGGCGTTCGCTCACTCTCGACGAAATGCTCAGCATTCTTTCGTTGCGCGTGAAGAAAATGGTGCCCTACGATTCGATGGCGGTCTATATCCGGCGTGGCGACACGCTGGTTCCAGAATATGTATGCGGCGAGAACTTCCGCTTGTTTTCTTCGCTTGAGATTCCGATGGGGCAGGGATTGAGCGGGTGGGTGGCGGAGAACAACAAGCCGATCGTGAATGGAAATCCGAGTGTAGAGCCTGGCTACCTGAACGATCCGGAGAAGTTCAGCACCTTGCGAAGTGCGCTGGCCGTGCCGCTCGAAGGCAAGCAGTCGTTGGTAGGAGTGCTGGCCTTATACCGGTCTGAGAAGGATGGATTTTCGCGGGACAACTTGCGGGTCATGCTGGCGATCGCTTCAAAAGTCGGCATGACGATCGACCATCTTTTGCGCCTTGAGGCGGCTGAAAGTACTGCGACTACCGACTTTCTTACAGATTTGCCGAACGCCCGCAGCCTATTTGTACATCTCGATTCGGAACTGGCCCGGCGCAGCCGGAATGGCGAGTCGGTGACGGTGCTGGTTACCGATCTCGATGGCTTCAAGTCGGTGAACGACCGGTTTGGACATCTTGAGGGAAACCGGCTTCTGAAAGCGGTTGCGCAAACTCTGAAGTTAAACTGCCGCGAGTATGACTACGTGGCCCGCATGGGCGGAGACGAATTTGTGCTGGTGCTGCCTGGGCTCAAGCGTGAAGATCTTTTGTCCCGTACTTCGCGCATCTCTTCGATGATTGCCGACGCCTCGCGCCAGGTGATCGGTGAAGACATCGTCGGAATCAGTATCGGAGCGGTACACGCGCCGGAGGATGGCCGAGACGCGGAGACCTTGCTTGGCGAGGCAGACCGCAGGATGTACCAGATGAAAGAAGAACGTAAGGAAGCATCAAAAGCCAGGCAGTTGCTGAATCTGGGACGCAAGGATTTCAGTTGGCGGGCGGCAGCGGAAGTCACGACCAGACACTAATTCCAGGTTCAGGTTTTCTTGACGGGCGGGTCTTCCTGCCCGGTTTTCTCCACTAGTTTCTCGACCGCGACCGAGAATATGGCGGGTTTTCCCAAGCGGTCCGACTGAAAGTAGATGCGCTGTGAATTTGGGGAAAATACCGGAGCGACGGTGGAAGGGTCACTCGAATTGTGTTCGCAGAGTGCCAATTCGCGGCGCGTGATGCGAAGCATGATCAGAATGAAGGGCTGTGCTTTCGAGCCAGAGGCACCGACGAAGACGCTGGAATCCGCATTCCGTCCGAAGTGGACAAACTGACTGGTCTTGCCGACAAAACTCTCCTTGCCGGTGTCGAGTGAGAATTCGAACAGAGCATTGGGGATGCCTCTACCCTGATTCAGTTTGAGATACAAAATGCTGCGTCCATGGGGATTCCAGAGGGCAGGTCCAAGCTCTCCTTCAATGGGCAGGCGCTTGGCCTTGGCTCCCGGTGTGGCGGAGATCAGATACAGCGACTGGTTTGCGCCACGAAAGAATACATTTGCGGACCTGCTGACCGCCGGTTGTCCAGCTTTTGTATCCGTCTCACCCAAAGTCCGGATATTGGCTTTGGGTGCCGATGCAGCCGTAGGGATCAGCATCAACCGCCCTTGGTCGATCACCACGATGTTCGCGCCGTCGTCCGACAGTGAGATGCCATGCCGGTAAATTTCAGGAGAAGAAGCTTTGTAGATTTCCCTTGGTTTGGCCCCACCCATGGATGCCGCCAGCAAACGATCGCCATCGGCGAAATAGAGAGTTTTATCGTCTGGAGAGAGCGCCAGGGATTTGGGCTCCATTGCGGCGGAACTGGTGAGAATGCGTGCCAGCCCTCCTTTTACGTCCAGCCGCATCGCCTGAAACCCATTAGCCGTTTCGGTTGCATAAACTAGAAACCCGTTCCTCGAAGACACGGAGCGGTTGAAATGATGCGGAAGATAGCTCGCATTTGAGGGGTCGGAAAGCGCAAGCACCTCTGCTTCCGTAGAGGGATCCAGATAGCGGCGGATTGGTGTGAATTGTCCCCTGGCGGATGCCGCTGCGGCGAGGCTCAGGGCAAAGTTTCGGCGAGTCACAATCATCTACTACAGGATATGATGCCTTCCCAGAGCTTCTGGATACACATGTTGGAATCATGAGTCTGCGGGGGGCACCCTTGGTGCGCAAAGCGCCATGGAGAGCTGGGCGAGCCGGGTAACCCGATGGCAGGCTTTCGAGCGTTTGGCCGGTTTCGCAGCGGACGGCGGATTGGGCTATACCCGTTTGCGTTTGCCGTTTTTCAGGGGATTGTCTGCGGCGAGTTGCGCTTCTTTTGCCCCGACCGCCTTGATCAGGCTGTCCTGGGCGCGGAGAATGTGCGTGCGAAGGGCCACTTCGAGTTCCGGGAACGAACGTCTGCGCAGCGCCTGGAAAATTGCTTCATGTTCCTGTTCGTCCTGCGCGAGTTTGGCCCGCAGGGCAGGGAAGCCCGGTCCTTCGGTGGCGTGAATGCGGGCAATCTGGATGTGCGCGTTGATGCTTTCGTACAAGTCGCGCAATTTGCGGGAGCCGGCGACGTCGAACAAAGCGAAGTGGAACTCGAGATTGAGAGCTTCGTGCTGTTTCATGCCTGCTTCGTTGCGGACGGGTTTGGCGAGCGACTTCAACAGGGCTGCTATCTTTTGTTCGGCGTCATCGTTCCAGTTCGCTACCGCCTTCTTGCCGGCGAGAATCTCCAGCGTCAGGCGGATCTCGAACGTTTCGGCCAGATCTTCGGCTGAAATCGAAGCAACGTAGGTACCCGAGCGGGGATGGATCTCGACGAGGCGCTCTACGGCCAGTTGCTGTAGTGCATGGCGGATCGGAGTGAGACTGACACCCAACTGTTCCCCCAGCTCATCGGCGAGTAGCCTCTGTCCCGGCACAAAATCCCGGGCGAGAATGGCGGCGCGCAAGGATTCGTAAACTTCGTCGGTCGCACGTTTTTTCTTCAACGGGACTAAAGCCATGTAGGCAGGATATCAGTAAGCTGAAATAATTTTCGCTTTGGGTAATTGCTCATGTTTTTCAATTTGAAGTTTAGCGTTTTGGACATAAGTTGCGCGATGAATCTTTTGTCCCGGCCCGGGCGGTGTTGGCTCCGGCATTGGACAAGCGGCGCTCAAGCTGATCTGCTGGATGCTGATGAAGATTTCAAAGGTGGAAGCGTTCGCGGTGAAATTGCCGCGCGACTACGGCAAGGCCGAGGGCAGGGCGGGGAGCGCGCAGCGGCTTGAATCCGGGGATGGCACTTATCGATGGAGCGCCCATTATCCGGCACTTTACAGCACCGAATTTGAGACATGTCTCGTGCGGGTAACGCTGAATGATGGGCATGTAGGGTGGGGAGAAGCGCAGGCCCCACTCGCCCCGGAAGTAGCGGCGCAGATCGTGAAGAGCCTGCTCTCGGTTGCGATCGAAGGCGAATCGTTTGAGCCGACTCAAGAGTGCATTGCGAAGCTCTGGCAGCGCATGTATTCGACGATGCGTGTGCGCGGGCAGAATGGCGGCTTCATGCTGGACGCGATCGCCGGTGTGGATCTTGCGCTTTGGCATCTTGCCGCTCAGATTCAGATGGAACCTCTGCGCAACCTGCTTGCACCTTCACCCAGGCAACGTGTTCCCGCGTATGTCAGCGGCACGCCGGGCCGGACGGTGGAAGATCGCCTCGCCTTTGCGCGTGAGTATTATGAGGATGGCTTCCGGACATTCAAGCTCTATTTTGAGAGCGACTGGGATCTGTTGCTTGAGCAAATCGATCGCATGCAGGAAGACTTCGACGGGATTGAAGTTGCAGTAGATGCGCTTTGGCATCTACCGGCGGAGCGGGCGGTGGAGTGCGCGCAGGAACTGGCGGAGCGCCGTGTTTTGTGGCTTGAGTGCCCTCTGCCGCCAGAGGACCTCGCCGGGCATGTAGAGCTGGTGAATGAAAGCGGAGTTCGTCTTGCTCTAGGCGAGAGCTATCGCACGACGCATGAAGCATTGCCGTTTTTCGAGAAAGAAATTCTGAGTTATTGGCAACC
>JBKJSR010000351.1:0-5422 GCA_046594355.1 Bryobacter sp. | reverse complement strand
GGCGCGAGCCGTTGGGCGCGAGCCGTTGGGCGCGAGCCGTTGGGCGTGGGACTTTGGCGTGGGACTTGGGCGTGGGACTTGGGCGTGGGCTGTCGCCTGGATTGCGCTGTTTAAGCGCCCCAAGGCCCAGCAGGGGCTGGGCCTTGGGCAAAAGATTTATTCAGATGTCAATGATCCTGGGCGGTCCGGTGGAGCGCTTGTTGCAGCCATATATGGCAGTTGACTTGTGTAACCCGTTAGCGCTTTTTGACGTTGATCGCCAGGCGCTTGATTTTCTGGTTCAAAGTTGAGAGGGGAATGCGAAGATTCTCGGCAGCTTCGGTCTGGCTCCAGTTCGTGCGCTCGAGGTTGTCCATAATTAACTTGCGCTCGAAGTCGGCGACGATTTCATAGAGACTCGCGTCGGCGGGGAGAGCCTCGGAATCGTCCTTGCGGATGCGGACTCCACCAGCCTGCAACAAATGCTCGGGCAGAATGGCGGCGTTGACCTCGGGTTCGCTAGCAAGTACGACAGCACGCTCGACTACATTTTCTAATTCCCTCACGTTGCCGGGCCAGGTGTGGTCCATCAGGATTTGCAAGGCTTCACTGTCGAAGCGGAGCAGACTGCGGCCAGAGGGGGAAATGAGCTTGCCGTTTTCGAGCGAGTAGATCGTGGCGAAGTGATCGATCAGCATCGGGATGTCTTCTTTGCGATCACGAAGCGGGGGAATGGCAAGGTTGACTACGTTAAGGCGGTAGTAAAGGTCGTCGCGGAATTTCCCCTCTTCGACGGACTTACGGAGGTCGCCGGAGGTGGCGGCAATGACGCGGATGTCGATGGGAATGGCTTCGCCAGTGGCGGGGGAGACGAAATCGCGCTCCTGGATGGCGCGGAGGAGCGTGGCCTGCATGTCGGGAGTGAGCGCAGTGACTTCGTCAATGAAAAGCGTGCCGCCACTGGCAAGTTCCAGATAGGGTTTCTTTGAACCGAAGAGGGCGGATTCGAGGACTTCAGCGGGCATGGAGCTGGTGTTGACGGTGACAAAAGCGCGTTCGGCGCGGGCAGAATTGGCGTGGATCGATTTGGCGATGAGTTCGCGGCCAGTGCCGGTTTCGCCACTGATGAGGATGTTGGCGCGGCTGGGCGCGACCTGGGCAACCATGTCGAGCAACTTGAGCATGCGCTCGCTTTTGGCGATGATGTTCGAGAAGCTGTAGCGCTGCTTGAGAGCGCGTTTGAGTTCGACGTTTTCGCGGGCCAGGTGACCGGAGGCGATCATGCGCTCAATTTCGATGAGCAGCTTTTCGTTGTCCCAGGGCTTGGAGAAGTAATCGTTGGCACCAGCCTTGAGGGCGTCCACCGCAACTTCGACCGAACCATAAGCGGTGAGGAGAAAGACAGGAGTGGTTGTGTCTTTTTTGCGGATCTCGGCCAGGGTTTCGATGCCGGTGAGGTCGGGCATCATGAGGTCGAGCAGGATCAGATCGTAGGAGGCGCGGGAAAGCTTTTCGAGACCTTCCATGGCGCGCGTGGCGAGATCGACGCGGAAGCCTTCGCCGGTCAGAAGGAATTCGAGACTCTCGCGGATGTCCGCCTCGTCATCGATTACGAGGATGTGGCCTTTGTAGGCGGGAGTGGATGGAAGATCGGGTTTGAGCGAATCAGACATGAACAGTTTTCTTGATCAGGGGGAAATCGAGGCGGAAGCGGGTGCCCGCTCCGGGGGTGCTGGAGACATCAATGCCGCCGCCATGCTCCTGGACGATGCCGTAGGTCACAGAGAGGCCGAGGCCGGTGCCTTTCTTGGCACCCTTGGTGGTGAAGAAGGGATCGAAGATACGATCGACATGCTCGGGAGAAATGCCGGCACCGGTGTCGGCGACATCTACGTAAACGAGCTCGCCATCGGACCAGGTATGGACCGTCAGCACACCGCCACGGGCGGGCAACGACTCCATGGCGTCGCGGGCATTGAGAAATAGATTGAGGAAGATCTGCTGGAGCTTGCCCTGGTTGCCCTTGATCTGACCGAGCGATTCGTCGAGGTTGAAGGCGACGGTGACGCGGGCGGTTTGGAGCTGATGTTCGATCAAACTGGCAGTGTCGCGGACAACGCGATTGAGGCTGACTTCGGACCAATCGAGGGTAGAGGTGCGCGAGAAATTGAGCAGCGAGTTGACGATCTCAGAGGCGCGGAAGGTCTGCTTGGCAATCTTGTCGAGCATGGCGGTTTTTTGTTCGTCGCCGGAGAGGCGTTTGGCGAGCATCTGGGCGTAGGTGGAGATTACAGCCAGGGGGGTGTTGACCTCGTGGGCGACACCGGCGGCGAGCAGACCGATGGAGCTTAACTTGTCGGCCTGGACGAGACGGCTTTCGAGGTCGGTGCGATCTGTAACGTCGTCGAAGATGATGAGGCGGCCGATTTGGGTCTGGTCTTTGGAGAAAAGGGGCGCTATGGCGATGTTTACCAGCCGCTCGCGGGACTTGCCATTGCCGTTGGAGTTTTTGCTCAGCTTGGCTTTATAAACATGCTGGATGCCTGGTTCCCGCTGGCGGCCGGAGAGAGTCTGCACGAGATCGATGGGCAGGATTTGAGTGAGGAACTTGCCGACGGCGGCTTCGCGGGTGACGCCGGTCAGACGTTCGAGCTGTGTGTTCCAGGATTCGACGCAGCCGTCGAGATCGACAGCGAGGATGCCGACGTTGATCGACTCGACGATGTTTTCGCTGAATTCCTTGAGGCGTTCGTTCTCTTCGACCTTGTGCTGGAGGCTGCGGTAGAGGCGGGCATTGTCGACCGTGATGCCGACGCTATTGCTGAGGGTAACGAGGAGCTCGAGGTCGTCGGAGGTAAGGAAGTCGTCTTTGGTAGTGCGACTGACTCCGAGGAAGGCAATGGTCTGGCCGCGAACCGAACAGGGGATGTAGTAGGTGAGATCCAGCTCGGAAATCGTACTGCGGGCGGACTGGGAGTAAGCGCCGAAGAGGTAATCGGGGTTGAGCTTGGTGCGCTCGAAAAAGAGGTAAGGCTTGCCGACGGCAGAGGCGAGGAAGCTCAAGTCGGGGTAGGCGGGTGCCGCACTGTTGCGGGCACCGTGGACGAGGCTGAGCTGATATCGATCCGGGGCTTCTTCGTCGCTCAGGAAAAAGGCGACGTGCTGTACGTTGAGGGTATGGATGAGACGCGAGGCGACTACTTGGAGCGATTCTTCGAGGTCGGTTTCGCTCGAAAGCTCGCGGGCGAAGTCGAGTAAAGTGCGGCGGTAATCGTAGGATTCGCGGTAGAAGACGTAGCGATCGAGATTCTCCTGGATCCAGTTGCGAATGGGCTGGAAGATGAAGGTGGCGATGAGGATGAGTACGACGACGGCGGCGGGAGGGAGCTCTTCCACTTTGCCGAAGCTGAAGAGGAGGCCGTAGCAGACGCCGAGCACGGCGAGCGAGGCCAGGGTATAGACATAGCCTTGCTGGAAGATCACATCGACGTCCATAAGGCGGTAGCGCAGGATCGCGTAAGCCCAGGCGATGGGGATGAGCGGGAGGCTGAGGACGGCGAACTTCATGAAGGCGTTGGGGGTGACGCCGAGCGTGTAGGGAACGACGTAGAGAATCGTAAAGGGAAGGATGCCGAGAATGGCACCGTTGCGAAGCCACTTCATCTGCTGGCGCAGGATCGAGTCTTCGACGCGGCGTTGCTTATAGGCAAGAACGGCGGCACCGAGGAGATA
The DNA here is from genome assembly GCA_046594355.1 of Bryobacter sp. GTDB lineage: Bacteria > Acidobacteriota > Terriglobia > Bryobacterales > Bryobacteraceae > Bryobacter. Next base: position 1,711 of record JBKJSR010000351.1, on the reverse strand, counting down.
GCTGGCACTTAAGAAAGGGAGCCAGATCCTGTCCAAATACCAGCGCACTTCGGGGAGCGAAGCCTGGAACCGGAGAATGCCCATGGCGGCGAGTATGTAGGTGGCGATGAGGGCAAGGGCAGGCAGATATATTAAGCCCTGACGGAACGCGCCACGGAGACGGCGCGGCGTTGCGGGAAAGGTGAGACAGAAGTGGAGGAAGAGCGCGGGGGCGAGAAAGCCGGCGCCGACATTGCCCCAATAGACGACTTTGTCGAAGGTGTTCAGCTTACCGGTGTAGTGGAAACAGGAATAGATAAAAGAGCAGAGACAGAGCAGGAAAAAATGCCGGGCTTTGGGGGCACTCTCGCGGCGGAAGTAAACAAAGAGGCCGATGCCGAGGTAAGCGAGGCCTACGGCGGTGAGGTAATAAAGCGAAGCGTCCGGACCATTGACCTCGATACGGACGGTCTTTTTGACCTCGATATTTTCCTGATAGGTGTGGTAGTCGACGCGTAGCCAGGCTTTGCCGAAGAGGAATTGAGGGATCTCGGAAGAATTGCGGAGTTTGACGTTGCCAATGCGATCTAGGACTTCCCAACGGTGGATGCCGGCGCTCTCGCCGGAGGAGCCTTTTTTGACATCGAGGGCAACGACATAATTGTGGCCATCGGGGGCGGTACGGTCTACCCACATGACGCCGTCGGTGGGGAGATTGTAGACTAACTGCTGACGGAAATTGATGGCGGCGGCAATGAGGGAGGCTACCGTCAGGACGACGAATAGCGCGCCGACAAACTGCCCCTTTAGCTCCTTCATTCTTGCCCTTCTGCAACAAGGATCATACATCGACCCAGACTCTTAGTGTTATCGACAGAATACCCGATTTATCAACAGATTGCGCAGAGACTATTATTGTTGCGCGGCGTTCCATTTTTCCACGCGGGCAACGAGAGTGTTGACGGAGCGGATATTGGCTTCGTTTAGTTTGTACAGGAGCAAGTGTTCGCGGCGGGCAAGAGCGCGGGTGGTTGCCTTGAGCAAACGGAGGCTGGGGTCGGCAATGTGCCGGAGAAAATCCGATTTGAGCCGGTGATTGATGTCGGTCTCGATGAGGTTGGAGAAGCGTTCGGACTGCCAATTGAGACGGGCGAGCGAGAGGAGATCCGACTCATGCTGGACGTTTTTGGGCGGGTAGCATTGCTGGAGCCGCGAGAGGAGACGGGCAAAGGCACGGGGATCTTCGATGCTGGAGACTCGAGCGGGCGGGGCGTAGCGAGGCCGTTTGGTGTTCATTGAATTTGGCTCGTTTGGCACTTTCCGTTGCTGGACTTAGCGGCCGGCGGCGGATTGGAAAACGCCGGGCGCTGTGGGATTGGCTTCGTTTGGTGTGTTTTGTGAGAGCTGGCTTTCACGAAGGAATTCAGGATTGTGGCCGGTAGCGATGGCGAGTCCAATCATGAGGGGTTCTTCTTTGCTGAGTTGCTCTTTGCGGATGTCGGCGAAGGGGATGGCGGTGGAGATGGGGGGAAATACTTTGGCACCGGCGAGTTCGGCCTGGACTTCGACGCCCGCTAATCGGTGGAGCTGGAGTTGCTGAAGCTGTTTGAAGGCTTTGGCGGCACGGCGTTCGAAGAGGGCTCCGAGTTTTATAGCGCGTTCCATTTGCAGGAAGGCCTGTTGGGAGTTTGGATTTTCGAGCCAGCGGTCTTGGGCTTCGCATTCGATGGAT
>JBKJSR010000342.1:0-2850 GCA_046594355.1 Bryobacter sp. | reverse complement strand
AAGAAGTCCAATCTTCGCCTAACCCCAGCAGAATCAAACGGATGGGCAACCATTTGCGATCACCGAATCACAGCATCCAAAACCAGATCGGAAAGAACCACAATCTCTTCCATCCAGTTCTTGACGCAGGCGAACAACAGCAGTACACTGAATTAGGACGTTTTTAGTCCGCGATCGAAATGCTCAAGCTCACCAAAAAAGCCGACTACAGCCTGATTGCCCTCCGCCATCTTGCTTTGGCCGGTGAGCGGGCCGCCAGCGCCAAGGAAATCGGCGACTCCTACCATATCCCCCTGCCTATCCTCTCCAAGGTTTTGCAGAAGCTTTCCAAAGCCGGTTTTCTCACCAGCGTCCAAGGCACCAATGGCGGATATAAACTCGCCCGCGATCCCCATCTTCTCAGCGTTCTCGAGGTCATCCGCGCCGTTGACGGCCCGGTCATCCTCACCGCTTGTTTTACCCACGACAAATGCGACCAATCGGGAAGCTGCACCGTCAAGGAGCCGCTCCGAAAAGTGCATGAGGCCATCCTTCGCCTCCTCGAGTGCATCTCAATAACTGCTCTTACCCAGGACGACCCGATGCCCCCAGGTAGAGGCAACCCGCCCCCCGGCACAAGTGGCCCCAACCTCGGCTCAGGTTCGATCCTGAATATTCTGCCGAGTTAGATTACCGACTTAAGTTTTAAGGATTCGATTCTCAATCATGAAGCTGCCGATTTATCTGGACAATCACGCAACCACACAGTGCGATCCCCGCGTCGTCGAAACGATGCTGCCCTATTTCATGGAAAATTTTGGCAATGCCGCCAGCCGCAATCACAGCTTCGGCTGGATCGCCGAAGAAGGCGTCGAGCACGCCCGCAAGCAAATCGCCGACCTCATTGGTGCCAACACCAAGGAAATCGTCTTCACCAGCGGCGCTACCGAATCGAACAACCTCGCCATCAAGGGTGTCGTTGAGATGTACGCCGAACGCGGCAACCACATCATCACTGTCGCAACCGAACACAAGGCCGTCCTCGACACCTGCAAACATCTTGAGAAGCAAGGAGTCCGCGTAACCTACTTGCCTCTCCAGGGCTCTGGCCTCGTCGACCTCGACATGCTCCGCGATGCGATCACCGACAAGACCATCCTCGTTAGCATCATGTACGCCAACAACGAAATCGGCGTCATCCAGAACGTCACCGACATCGGCCGCATCTGCAAGGAAAAGAACGTCCTCTTTCATACCGATGGCGTTCAGGCCGTAGGCAAGATTCCCGTCAATGTCATCAAGGACAACATCGACATCATGAGCCTCACCGCTCACAAGATGTACGGTCCCAAAGGTGTCGGTGCCCTCTATGTCCGTCGCCGTAACCCCCGTGTTCAGATTTCCGCCCAAATGGACGGCGGCGGCCACGAGCGCGGTATGCGCTCCGGTACCCTCAACGTCCCTGGCATCGTCGGCTTCGGTAAAGCGGCCGAGCTTTGCAATCAGCTCATGGCGACCGAGATGCCGAAGCATCGCATCATGCGCGACCGTCTCAAAGTCAAGCTCGAGAGCTCGCTTGAAGAGACCTACATCAACGGCACCATGGAGCATCGCTTGCCCCACAACCTCAACATGAGCTTCGCTTACGTGGAGGGCGAAAGCCTGCTGATGGGAATCAACGATATCGCGGTATCGAGTGGTTCCGCTTGTACCTCTGCCACGCTTGAGCCCAGCTATGTGCTCAAGGCGCTCGGCCTCGGCGACGACCTCGCCCATACTTCCATCCGCTTCGGCGTCGGCCGCTTCAACACCGACGAAGAGATCGATTACGTAGCCAACAAGATGATTGAAGTAGTCAACAAACTTCGCGAGCTGTCCCCCCTCTGGGAAATGTTCAAGGACGGCGTCGATCTGTCCAAAGTCGAATGGACCGCGCATTAATCTACGGGATTCACAGGAGAAAACAAAATGGCATATTCAGAAAAAGTAGTAGATCATTACTCGAACCCCCGCAACGTCGGTTCGATGGATAAGAGCGACCCCAACGTCGGCACCGGCATGGTCGGCGCACCCGAATGCGGCGACGTCATGAAGCTCCAGATCAAGGTCGATCCCATCTCGGGCATCATCGAAGACGCCAAGTTCAAAACCTTCGGCTGTGGCTCCGCCATCGCCAGTTCCAGCCTCGCCACCGAATGGCTCAAGGGCAAGACTGTCGATCAGGCCATGCAGATCAAGAACACCGAGATCGTCACCGAACTCGCGCTTCCTCCCGTCAAGGTCCACTGTTCCGTCCTCGCCGAAGACGCCATCAAGGCCGCCATCAACGATTACAAGAAGAAAGCTGTCGCCACCCCAACATTGGTATGACCGAAACCGCCGAACTGAAGATTGACGTCACCCCCAAGGCCGTCGCCAAGATCCGCCAAGCCTTCGCCAAACAGGGCGTCAGCGGTGGATTGCGCCTCGGTGTGCTCGGCGGCGGTTGCTCGGGTCTCAGCTACCAGTTCAAGTTCGATACCAAGCCGCGTGCGACAGACCATGTCTTCGACTATGACGACGTCAAAGTCTTCATCGATCCGAAGAGCATGATCTTCCTCAAAGGCATGACCCTCGACTACAAAGAGAGCCTTATGCAAAGCGGCTTTGAGTTCATCAACCCCAACGCTCAAAAGAGCTGCGGCTGTGGCACTTCCTTCTCCTCCTGAGCAATGGACTACTATCGTGTTCTGGGTCTCGACCCTCTGTTGCAGCTCAATCTGAATGAGCTGCAACAACTGTTTTATGCCCGCAGTCGTGAGCTGCATCCCGATCGTTTCGCCCGCGCCGAGGCCAGTGTCCGCGATGCTGCATTGAACGAGAGTTCGCTCC
>JBKJSR010000699.1:0-2621 GCA_046594355.1 Bryobacter sp. | reverse complement strand
CGCCGGTGAAGAAGGGATTCATCCGCTGTCTTTCAGGCGTCATCATCGCCACCCGCCAACTGTCCCGAGCGAGCTGCGGCACCGTCACCAGTTCGCGCCTGGTGACGTATTCAATCGCCTCGGCAGCGAGCTTCACAATCATGGCCGGCTGCTTGCCCGGTTCCATGTGCAACCCCTTCACTCTTTCGAGCGCAGCCTTCCAGTCCGTCCCGAGGCCCATTTCGGCGGCTGCCTTTTTCATCTCCATTTCGCACCAGACAAATTCACGCTCGGCGATCGCGATCAATTCTTCGGGCGTGTAAGCAATCATCTCCAGCCGCAGTTGACTCTCAATGGCTGCACGCCCAACCGGGTCGCCGATGATCGTGTCCTTGTCATCCTTCTTCAGCCCCGCGCCCTTCTCGCGCAGCAGCACGGAGTAGTCTTTCAGACTCTTTAAAAGCTTCTCGAAGGGGTCCTTCACCCACCACTCGAATAGTGGATCATAGCCTTGATAAAAGCTGTACCAGAGCTTTAATCTCGCGTCCATGTCTTCCACCAGACGCGAAGCGCGCAGTGCAATGCCCGCTGGTGGCTTCCCTCCCTCACCTTTGTTTAACCAGCCGCTCAACTCTTCCACTTGCTTCAGCGAGTTCAACACTACTCCAGCCGCGTCCCGCCCGCCGACTGCATCCACACGCTGCCTGCTTTCTTCGAGTCGCCAAAGACCGGGGGCAAAGGCAACGAGCGCTTCCATTTCCTTCCAGCGCCTGTCGTCCTGATCCAGATCCGCTAGTGCCCCAATGCTCCGGTTTCGCAGCAGGAGCCAGTCGATTCTGCCCTGAACGTCGAGCTTGGCGAAATCCATTTTCTCCAGGCCCGCTCGCCATGCCTCATAAAATTCACGCAAGACTTCCATGCGCGTCGAAGAATAAGTCAGCGGATAAAACAGTTTCAGGCTTCGCTCATCGGCCCGATAGCGCTCCACCTGCACTCTCATATCCAGGCCTTCGATCGGGAATTGATAGCGCCCCCGAGCCGTGCGTTCCGACAGACCCGGCACCGCCATCGCCACACCAAAAATCATGCGGCGCGTCCAAATCGATTTCTCTTGCGATAAGCTTAACGGCATGAAAACAAGATTACTCCTCCTTGCCTTGGCGGCGGGCGTTTTTTCCTTTGCCGCCACCCCGGAAGAAGACCTTAAGGCAACCATTGAAAAATGGAAGACCGCCGCTATCAAGAAGGATAAAGCTACCCTCGAAAAATACACTTCGCCAACCGTCACCTATTCGCACTCCAATGCAAAAATGGAGACCCGCGATCAGATGATCGCCGCCATGATGTCAAAGGATATGGTCTACACCAGTCTCGATATGGCGGACACCTCCTATCGCTTTTTTGGAAACGTCGCCTTGGTTCAAACCAAAATGACCGTGAAGAATGCCCAGAAAGGCGAAGCGAAAGTGATTCCGCTCAGCGTGCTTATGGTTTGGGTAAAGGAGAAAGGCATCTGGCAGCTCACCGCCCGTCAGACGACAAAAATCCTGTAGCAACTTGTAGACTTGGGGTTGCCATGACACGCAGACAACTTTTACTCGCCGGCGCGGTAACCCCAATGCTTGCGCAGAAAACAGAACGGGAATTGATCGAAAAGATCCGTAAGGAATTGGTGACTCTTCCTTATTACGGCTGCTTCGACCTTCTGACTTTCAAACTCGAAGGCACAACCGTAACGCTTGGTGGCTACGCCATGCGGCCCTCTCTCAAGGAAGATGCGGCACGCGAATTGAAAGGCATTGAGCGGATTTCAAAAATTGAGAATGAGATCGAAGTGCTCCCGCTCTCGCCCAATGACGATCGCATCCGCTGGGCTACGTTTCGTACGATCTATCGCGACCCTGTACTTTCCCGCTATCTCCCGGGCGGCGGCCTCTCGACCGGCCAGTTCAGCCGCCGGCGCGGCGGAACATTTTTTGGCGGACCCTTCGAAAGCTGGAATATGCCCGCCGGCACGAGTGAGCCGCTCGGTTCCTATCCAATCCACATCATCGTCAAGAACGGCAACGTCATTCTTGTCGGCGTCGTGGACAACAAGACGGATTCAGACCGCGCCAATCTACTTGCCAACGGAGTTTCTGGTGCCTTCAGCGTCAAGAATTTGATTGAAGTGGATAGCGGCCAGATCTCGAAGAAAAAGAAGTAATTACTCTAGTCGAGCCAGACGGCTACAACGCAAACCCAGATCAACTGCGCCATAAGCAGGTGTGCGATTTGCATGGGTGCCGGTGCCGCCAGCCAAATGGTGGCCAATCCCAGGCAAACCTGCATCGACACGAGAGCAATCCCCGCCAGTGCCCACTTGCTCCCGTTCTTGCGTTGCAAAAGGCTCAAAACTCCGATCACAATTAGCGCGGCAACTGCGGCGGTGAGTGGGTGCAGTATGCGCAAACGCACGAGGAAGTGTTGTCCTGCCGAAACGTCCTCGCGAATCTTCGCAATTAATTCCGGCCCCATGGCCGCCTGCACGGGAAAGAGCGTATCGCCCAAGGCCGTCACCGCGCCGGTCGCATTCGTTAGCACCAACGCTCCCATCGCTAGCCAGATTAGGGTTCCGGCGGAGGTCACCAGGTAACGTTGTG
>JBKJSR010000494.1:0-3507 GCA_046594355.1 Bryobacter sp. | reverse complement strand
CCCAGCTTCCCGAAGAGGCGGTAGCGACGCTGAAAGCGTTTTTCCATTCCACGGCGACATTTCTCAGGAACGCCTGATGTTACTCGGCCCGCAGGGTAATCGCAGGGTCGATGGAGGCGGCGCGGCGGGCGGGCACAAGACCGGAGAGCAATGCCGTGACCAGGAATACGGCGGCGATCACAATGAAGGTGAGCGGATCCGTCGGACTTACATTAAAGAGTAAGCTGGCGAGCGAGCGGGAAACAATGACTGAGCCGACGAGGCCACCCGCGATTCCGGCGGAAACAAGCAGGAGAGCCTGCTTCTCTATCATCCACAAAACCTGTACCGGGCGGGCACCGATGGCGAGGCGGATTCCGATTTCTCTTGTGCGCTGCGCGACAGTGTAAGAAATGACGCCGCTCAGGCCAATGATGGCGAGAAGGAAGGCAACCCCGGCGAAGACCATCATCAGAAACAGCGTAAAGCGTTCGCGCGCCAGCGAGTCTTGGATGGTAGTCTGCATCGTCTGAATTTCCCAGACAGGCTGCGCATTATCGGCTTCGAGAATGCGTTTGCGAATGGCTTGTCCCATTAAAGCCGGATCGGCGTGCGCGCGGGCAATGACGCTGAAGGTTGTGGCTTGCTTCTGAATGAGACTGGGGTGACGGTAGTAGGGCGCGTAGACGTGTACGCGAACTTCACGATCAATGCCCTGGATTTTCGCGTCCTTGGAGACGCCGACAATTTCCCGCCAGTCTGGAGGATCGTCGATGCCAATCTGCATGCGCTTGCCAAGAGCCCGTCCGTCGGGAAAGTGCTGCCGCACAAAAGTTTCATTCACGATTACAACCTGAGGAGCGGTGAGGTTGTCGGAATCGCGGAAAGCGCGACCGGCGAGCACTGGGATTTTCATCGTCTCAAAGTAAGCTGGACTAACTGCGCAATAGTCCATTACGGCTGCGGTGGCGACCGTAGTCGCCGGAGCGCCTTCGATGCGCATGACATAGCGAGGGTTGCCCTGAAAGGGCAACGTGGTGGATATTGCGGCAGAACTGAGACCAGGCAAGCTCGATAGGTTGCGCACGATGGCCTCTCCAAACTGTATCTGGCGCGTGGTTTCGTTGTCGTACTTCGCCGGAAGCGGTGTAACTCGCATGGAGATCAAATGGTCTGGCTGGAATCCGAGGTCGACCTGACTCAACTGGTGGAGGCTGCGGATGAGCAAACCTGCACCGGTCATGAGCATGAGCGCTGCGGCAACCTGAGCAACAACGAGCAGATTGCGAAAATGGGTGCGCCCCGAACCGCTGCGGGTTTTATCCTTGAGTGTTGTATTGAGGTCTATGCGGGAAAGACGCAATGCGGGAATGAGACCGAAGAGGGCACCAGTCACAAAGACGGCGGCGACGTTGTAGAGGATGACGCGGAGGTCGATGGACACCTGGTCCATGCGGGGAAGAGTTTGAGGGGCAAAGAATTTGAATGCATAGAATGCCGCGACCGCGAGGGCAAGACCCAGTAATCCTCCGAGCGTGGATAACAGCAGGCTCTCCGTCAGAAGTTGTGCAATGAGGTTGCCACGGGTAGCGCCAAGCGAAGCCCGCACCGCAAGCTCGCCCTTGCGGCCCGCCCCCCTGGCCATGATCAGGTTCGCCACATTGGCACAGGCGATGGCGAGGACAAAAATGACCGCACCTACCAATGCCACTAACGCGGGCTTGACTCTGCCGGTTATATCTTCGGCAAGATCCTGGATGACTATAGTCTTGTTGATGTTGAATTGCGGGTATTCCCGCGTAAGGTTGGCTAGAATTCCCGCGAGTTCGGAACGCGTTTGCGAAAGTGTGTAGCCAGGATTGAGACGGCCTTGAGTCATCAGGCGATGAAAGCCCCGGCTAGATGCTTCTTCGACGCCGAAAGCCATCGGAGCCCATATCTTTATCTTTGGGGGATATTCAAATGCGGCATCGACAATGCCGACTACTTTGCGCGGGCGGCCATTGAGATTGATTTCCCGGCCAATCAGGGAATCCTGACCCGCGAATCGCTCCGCCCATAGTCCACCCGAGATGATGACTGCGTCGTCGCGGCCGGGAATATGATCTTCTGGATTGAAGTCGCGGCCACGAATGATCTTGGCCCCGTAGAATTGAAACCAGCCTTCCGCTACAATGACGCCCGGGTAACGCTCAGGATCGGAGTTGGGCAAGGTGAGTGAGAAAGGACTCAAGCCGTAAGCGACTATCGTGGATGATTTCGACTGGGCGCGATAGTCGAAAAAATTGGCGGGCGTTAGGAAAGATAACGAAGTTCCACTCTTTTTGTTAACTTGTTCACGGATGGAAAATAGTTTGTCAGGCTCTTTGAAGGCGAGAGGCTTCAGCAGGATTCCGTCGACAACTGAAAACATGGCGGTATTCAAGCCTATGCCCACGCCCAAGGCAAGGATCGCTGAAGCCGCATATCCCGGATTGGCGAGGAGAGACCGCCAGGCAAAACGAAGATTCTGCCAAAACATATTTCATTACCATAGCAAAGTTTGTAACAATCAGGAGTTAAATCAAGATGAAACATGAACCTAGCTGGCCGGTGCTGGTGGCAGTGTTGTGCTGCGGAGTGTTGAATTGGTGGTTGCCCGATTCCATGTCCGCCGGGCCTGGCTGGTTAATCGTTCTACTCACCTTGGTACTGGGAATGGGATCGATGCTGACCGTCGCCCGCGGGCCGGAATGGTTTCATCTCACTCTGGCCTACGCCATGCAGGCGGTTGTAACCGCATCGCTGGCTTATGCATTGAGTGCTTTGGTGAAGGACTTGATTGCGCACCGGGGAAAGCCAGAGGAAATTCTGGGGACTGCGGCATCGATCTGGGGCATGAACGTACTAGTATTTGCCACCTGGTATTGGCGTATGGACGGGGGAGGACCGAGCGGGCGGCACCAACACGAAAGTTACCGGGAAGGTGCCTTTCTGTTTCCGCAGGCAACGCTAAGCGCTGAGGCAAAGGGATTGATGAATACCGGGAATTGGCACCCCCAGTTTATCGATTATTTATTTTTATCCTTCAATGCCAGTACTGCATTTTCGCCTACTGATACACCCGTTTTATCCCGTTGGGCCAAAGCGGCGATGATGGTGGAAAGCCTGATTGCCCTGACAACAGTGGCGCTGGTGGCCGCACGGGCAGTGAATATCCTCTAGTACCACGACCGCTTAAATGCGTTCGTATACCGGCAGCCGCTTACGCTGCCTCCGCGATACCGAGATGGGACCGTTAGGGATCCGGTCTTAACGGTCGAAGCCTTAGCCCCAATACGGTTCACTTAAGGTATTCTGATCCTGATTAGAGGTTCGATACGCTGTGTAGGCTGCCGCTTTCGAGGACGCAATAAGTAATTGCTCATTTTACGTTTCACGCCGCGCGGGTTGATTCTGTTGCGGCTGGATACACACCGTTCCTGAAGGATTTCTCCAAGGACTGCATTATGAAGGGTTTTTCTCTTCCGAGGGGGGAATAGCGGCAAA
>JBKJSR010000331.1:0-7738 GCA_046594355.1 Bryobacter sp. | reverse complement strand
CTCACCATTCAGCTAAAAAAATCTTTCCTGTTTCCGCAAAGTCCCAAAAGACCCTAAATTCGCGATCGAAAACGCAACCCGGAACTGGTTTTCATTACGCGTACCAAAACTGAAGCGCCGATACTGCACCGAAAATCCGCAGCAATCCGTGTTGTACGTCACTTGCGTATTCGCATACTGCATCACGCCAATTCGATATTCATAGATCGCGAAGAAGGCCGCATTCCAGCCCCGCCGATTGTCCGCCCCCCATCCTAGCAATCCGCGAAACTGATTGTTCTGTGGCGACAACACAGTCGCTGAATCCACCTGCGTATGTCCTGCGGAAACAAACCACTGGTTCACACGCCCATCCACTGTAAATGAGCTGTTCGTGACGTTCCCGCGCAGCGGATCATAATCGAGCCGCCAATCTACGCCCACCCCCGGAGTCGGCTGCATCCGTAACGAACTCGCTACCGGCGAATAAGCCCGCGGCCGATCCAGAAACGCAAAGCTCGAAAAGTCCACACTCGACTGCACCACGTTCCGCCGCCCAGCCACCAAGGCACCTCCAAAATCCTGCTCAAAATACCGCCGCTGCCAAACCTGCCACGAAAGCAACTCCTGCGTTGTGACGCCGCGCTTCACATACAAGCGGTTCGTCAGACTCAATTCCATTTCTTTCGTATTCGTCAGAAGTTCCGTCTCGTCAAAGCGAATGATTCGCGAAAAATCGTTGATCCCCGATACATAACGGAACGAAGCGCGAGGCTCGATCACATGCTTCATCTTCCCGCCACCCATCCACTGCGGAGACTTCTCAAATACTTTCGCGAAGAAAGGCGCAATCACCTCGACGGATACATCCCGCGCACTCCGCCTCAAATTCTGGCCTTGCACGCGATCGTCTTTTTTCGAACTCCCCCAATAGGATTCACGCAATCCAAAGCTCGGCACCAGGCTAAAACCCGCAATGCGAAACGCCGTCGAAATCCGTGGTGCGACATCGGCCCGCTCCACATACTGCCTTGTCTGGAACAGCGGCTGATTCCGCCGCACCAGCCCCGCCGAAGATTCGAGCGACACCCACACCGGCAACTTCTTCCAGATCTGCGTTTCCCGCCTTGTGTATTCCAACTGCGGCAATCGCCTCACCGTAATCGAATCGCCTTCGGCCGCAGTCTGAAAGTTCTGACTCCGCGCCAGCACCAACTGCACATTGTTCCCGCGCCATTGCTTCTCAACGAAACCCACCGAATTCACTTCAGAAAAAATCGCTTCATTGAAGCTCTGCGTAAAAGCCTGCCGGAAGAGCAACGAGGATAAATAGTTCACCGATGCTCTCGCCCTCCATCCCTTGCCCAACTCCGACTTGCCATTGAAATTCAGGCTGTATCCGCCCTCCTTCACCCGTCTCCCGTCATCCAGCAATCGTCCGCGGTCGCTCACCCCAAACAGTGTAAAATTAAAATCCGTCCCCTCCCTCGGCTTACCGCGAAAATCTACATTGTGCGCAAATCCGCGCGCCGTATAGTACTGCGGCCGGTAAGTCAGATCGTAAGAACGATTGATCGCCCAATAATAACCCCAGCCCACTATCTGTCCGAAACGCGTAGAATTGCCAAAATTGGGAACCATAAACCCGCTCTTTCGCGGCTGCTTCTCGAGCGACTTGTAAAAGTACGGAAAATAGAATATCGGCAACCCTCGTACCCTGAAAATCGCCTGCTTCGTAATCGCCCGCTGGTTGGGAACGATATCGAACTTCGGTGCCCGCAAAGTCCACCACGGCCTCGGGTAAGTACAACTCGTGATCGTGCCCTTGTACAAAACATATTTATTCTGCAAACGCTCCGCCCACTCGCCTTGAAACTGAAATGGATTTGATGAAGTTAGAATCCCCGGACGGGCATCGATCCGAGCCGCAAAGCTGCCACGAATATTGTAAAATTTGCCCGTCGTATCTTTCGTGTTGTAGTCCGCCTTGTCGCAATAAATCTCCTCGCCCTCTTCATGGTTTTTGTAATGCACATGGCCCCGCGCATGTGCCTCCCCACTCTCGACGTTGTAGTCGATCTCATCCGCCTCAAGCGTCGACTCATAGATATCCACCACGGCGTTTCCCCGCAACTTTAACCAATCCCCTTCCACCGTCTGCGAACCTTGCGCGTCAATCCTCACCTTGTCTCGCGGCGGCGCGTTCGGTCTCACAAACGGCAATTTGATATTCGGATTCTTCTCCGCCGCATTCGCCGCAACGCCCGTACCCGGCGTGCCTACAAGGACGGGAGTCTGGAATTGGGCAAAAAGCGGAACGCAAAGAAACAGCGAAAGCCAATGAAATAATGAAATTAAGTGACAAGCTATTCGAATCGTGTTAAGCAAAGAGGTGTAGTTCTTCTTTGTAATATGCTGCCGGGTCAAGGCTCAGGGTAACAAGCCCGGCAGGGGTGGCACAAGCATGCACCGTCAAAAGAACTTTCTGGGAGACTCTAAAGGAAAGAAGGATGTGCTTAGGCCAATGAAGTGCGGCTATTGCAGCGGCGATAATGCGACGGAAGATTTGCGCTGCCACCTTTGTGGCCGGCGTATCAACAGTTCCGGCCCCTTGCTCGTTGCCGGGAGCTACGGCAACGCAGTCGCAAAACTCGAGGTGCTCGAAGAGCGGCTGCTCAAGGAAGACGTCCGGTCCCGTCAGCCAATCCAGACCCGCCTCTTTCCCGTTCAGGAACCCAAGCGCGTGATCCCCTTCGAATCGGTTTCCGCCGAGACCGCAAAGGTGGCTCGCTCCACACAACAGCGCAACGCCAAAGTCCGCAACAAGTCCCAACCGGAAGGCCATACGAAGTGGGGGGGGAGTCTCGACGATTCCCCCGAAGTCCAGAATGCTCTCGACTTTCGCGAAGAGCACATGGAGACCCGCACCGTCGAACGTGTTGTCTATACCAACGCTCCCGTTGCCCGGCCCTGGCAACGCGCCCAGGCCGGAATGTACGACTTGGCGATAATTTCCGTGGGCGTCGGTATACTCGTTACGATTTACTACTTAGGCGGCGTGCAATTCGGGCTCGCCAAACTGGATCTGAGTACTTACACCGTAGTCGCCGCCTCCGTGGTTCTTCTCTACAAGCTGCTCTGGGCTCTGAGCGACGGAGACACTCCCGGTATGGCCGCCCTTCATCTCCGTCTCATCAATTTCGATGGTTATCGCCCCAACCGCGAAGAGCGTCTGCTCCGCCTTGTGGTGAGCATTGTAAGTTTCGCCTCCCTCGGTGTCGGCCTCCTGTGGTGCCTCTTCGACGAAGAGAAACTTACCTGGCACGACCACATCACCAAGACCTTCGCCAGCCCCAGGTCGGAAGACTGATTAGCGCAACGCCGCCTGCGCGAGTATCGTTAACTTTTCCCAGGCAGGCAGCCGATGCCGCCCTTCCAGCACTTCATAACCCGAAGACTCAATCCTCCGGAACAGCCGCGAATAGATCTCGATCAGCGCCCACAGGCTCGATCGCGAATCCCGGTCCACCAGTTCAATCATGGGCAGCGAAAACTCGTAATATCCATACGCCCTCCGCCCCAGGTCCCGCAGCAGTTCCTGCAACTGCGGCGACACCCGCTTCTGCTTCAGATCCTCGGCCGTCACATCGTATTGCTGCATCAGCTCGACCGGGAGATAGCTCCGCCCCAGCACCGCATCCTCTCCTATGTCTCTCAGAATATTCGTCAACTGAAACGCTATCCCGCACTTCTCGGCCATCTCCAGCGCCCGCGTATGCTCAAATCCGAAGATATGCGTAATCGTCAACCCCACCACGCCTGCCACCCGGTAGCAGTAATGATACAGATCCTGAAATGATTGCGGCTGCGTAAAATTCAGGTCGCTTGTCACCCCGTGGATCATGTCGTAAAGATAAGCCCTGGGTATCCTGTAGCGCGCCACTGTATCGGCAAAAGCAGGCCACAACGGATGCGGCGGCATGTCCCCATCGAGCGCCCGCTCCATCTGCTCCCGCCAATCGACTAGCCGCTCTTGCGTCGCCCCCGCCTCGTCCGAAAGATCGTCGCACTCACGCATGAACGCATACACCGCGCACATCGCCAGCCGCTTCTGCTTCGGCAAAACCAGAAACGAATAGTAAAAATTCTTCGCCCGTGCGCGCGCAATCGCGGCACAGTGCGCATATGATTCGGCAACGGAAATCACTATCAGTCGATCCAACGGCTAGTATCTCTCGAAATCGCCTTTCGCGCCTTTCGCCTCTTTGGCCAAAATTACTCTTTTCCGTTCCATCCCCCAGCGGTACCCGCCCAACTCGCCGTCATTCCGGATCACCCGGTGGCAAGGAATCACCAATGCCACCGGATTTGCGGCACAAGCCCTCGCCACGGCTCTCGCAGCCTTCGGTTGGCGCATACCATCCGCAACCTCGGTATACGCCCGCGTCGCGCCCTCCGGGATCTGGATCAGATACTTCCACACCGTCGCCTGAAAGGCCGTCGCCCGAATATCGAACGGCATCCCAGCTTCAATTTTCCTTCCCTCCACAATCCACAAATCTCCTCGGGGTATGGTGCCGCCGGATATTCCCGCGCCAGCGCCTCTCGCAACCCGTCCCCGCAATCAGAATCTGTCCCGGCGGCGTCGATAAAATTACATAAGAAAACTCCACGCCCCTGCCCTCCGCTTTGTATTCCGCCGGTGTCATCCCCAGTTGCGCATCCACGCGCTCATAGAGCCTGCTCGAAGACCCAAAGCCCGCCTCATAAAGCGCCTCCGTCACCGTCTCGCTTCTCCCCATCGCCGCCTTGAACTTGCGCTGCAAATGAAAAGCGCTCGGCCCCGATAGGGATCATCACTTACTCCAGCTCCGTAGTTTTCAAGCCGTCAAGCGCCAGCCGCTCGAGCTCGCCGCAAACACGCACACAACAAGCTGCAAACAAACTTGCTTCATGCTTCGAGCTTAGGCCTCACACCCCTCACCCGAATATCCGTTTCTTGCTCCAGCGCAAAATAGTCCGTAATAGCAAAACCACCCGCTCCGCCTTCTCGATCTTTGGCCGCTCATCGAGCACCCGATAGCCTCGCGCTTCGATCTTGTCGAGTATCGCCAGTCCACCCCGCGAGAACAATTCGACGTCCAGCGACAGCCGCGCATCGAGAGTTGGGATCAACGGCAGCCCCCGCTCAAAAAGCTCGCGCGCATAAGCTACGGCTTCCCTCATCGCCGCCTCAAACTGCGCACTATGCCGCAGGCCCGCGATGTCCGCTTCCTTCACCCCATGCCGCGCAAGCAAATCGAGCGGCAAATAGATCCGCTCCTTGCCAATATCCACGCGCACATCCTGCCAGAAATTCGCCAGTTGCAGCCCCGAGCACGTATAGTCGCTCAACACCCCGCGCACCTCGTCATGGTAGCCCCCTAATGCCAGCACCAGCCGCCCCACCGGGTTCGCAGACTTCACGCAATAGCGCATCAGCTCATCCCAGTTGGCATAGCGTGTCACCATCTGATCCTGCTCGAACGCCTGAATCAGATCTTCAAAGCATGCCATCGGCAAGCGTCTCGCCTCGATGGTCGGACGCAAGGCTACAAATACGGGATGCCGCGGCGCCTCGACCGAGAGCAGCGACTCTCTCCACCACCCAAGCAGCCGCAACGATTCCCCGGTGTCCCCAATCTCGTCGCCCAGATCGTCGGCCCAGCGGCAGAACGCATAAACATTGTAAAAATCCTGATGCAACTCTTTCGGCAACAGAAAACTGGCAACGTGAAAATTTTCGTAATGGTGTGTAGCCAACCAGCGCGTGTAGGCTAGCGATTCTTCGAGCGTCCAGCGCCTGGCCATCGAAGCGGCATCGGCGGCAAAAGCGGCCGGCTCAAGGAATGATGGCAGTCTTGATGGCGCCATTCGTATGCAGTTGGTGCGAAAGTACTTCGTTCAGATTGCTGAGCGGCTCTTCACCCGTCACAAAGTCGTAGGCGGTAATGTAACCCGCAACCACCGCTTCCAGTGCCTTCCGCACATGCGCGGGAGTGTGGTGAAAGCTTGCCGTGCAGGTGATTTCCGAATAGTGCATCAACTGCGTATCAAGCTGCACAACAGTATCCGCCGGGCAACCACCGAAGAAATTCGCCACTCCACCCCGGCGCAACATGCTGATCGCCTGCTGCCAGGTCTCGGTCGTTCCAACCGCCTCCATGGCAACATCCGCCCCATAACCATTCGTCTCGCGGCGCACGGCCGCGACGATGTCTTTTTCTTCGAGTATCGACAGCGCCACTTGCGCACCAAGCTTCAACGCCCGGTCCAGTTGCGGACGCCTCCGCCCGATCGCAATCACCTTACACCCGCGTAAGCTCAACAGCCGCACGAACATCAAGCCGATCGGTCCCACTCCAATCACTGCCACCGTATCGCCGGCCCTCACCTGCGTCTCGTCGATTCCGCGAATCACACAGGCCAGCGGTTCCACCAGCGCCGCATCCTGGTAAGCCACTTGCGCCGGAATCTCATGCAGATTCCTCTCCACGATCCGTGCCGGTATCCGGATGAACTCCGCGTAGGCTCCGTTGTTGAACAGCAGATTTTCGCAAAGATTTTCGTTGTTCCGCTTGCAGTAGAAACAATCCCCGCAAGGAGCGGAATTTGCCGCAACCACCCGCTGCCCCACCTTGAACGCCTTGACGCTCGCCCCCACACCTACAATATCTCCAGCCAGCTCATGCCCAAACAAAGCGGGCGGAACAATCATTCTTGCGTGATAGCCTCGCCGGAACACTTTCACGTCGGTCCCGCAAGTCAAAGCCGCTCGAACACGCACCAAAACGTCTCCATCGCCCAAATCTGGGACGGCAACTTTTTGGATCTCGACGTGTTCTTTGCCGTAAAGTACGGCAGCAAGCATTTCCTGCTTCACAAATTGTGTGTCTCTATTCCCGATTCCCGTTCTCTACAACTGCTGAGGCAATATCACTATCTTGATCGAATTCTGGTCCGGATGGGTGGCTAGTTCTACGCCCTCCAGGATCCTGGTCAGCGGGAAACGGTGGGTCACTAATTCGCCCACGGGAATTTCCCCCGTAAATACTAGCCTAGCCGATTCTGATTGCAAATCCACATCTGCCGAATATGCACCCATTATCACCCGTTCTTCCTTACAGATGTCGGCTCCGGAAAGCTCGATTCGCTCTTTATCCGAAGTTTGCGCGAATAATATGATCCTTGCCCCTGGCCTGCTTGCCTGTATGGCCTGTTCCACAATGCCTGGCGCACTTGCCGCGACAAATACAACATCGGCCCCGCGCCCTTCTGTGCGCGCTCTCGTGGCGGCCGCCAAATCGTCTGCCAGCGGATGCAAAGCCGCAACTGCCCCGAAGCGCATCGACTGCACCCGCCGCGCCTGCATCAAATCGGTCGTAATTGTTTCAATGCCCCGCGACTTAAGCATCATCGTAAAGATCAGTCCAATCGGCCCCTGCCCCAACACTACCGCCAAATCGCCATACCTCACCTTCGACTGTTCCACGGCCTTCAGGCATGTGTTCACCGGCTCGACAAAACTTGCCTGCTCAAAAGTAACCCCCTCGGGAATCTTCTCCACCCCGTAGTCCGCGATCCACGGCATCACCCTCACATACTGCGCAAAACCGCCCCCGGCTGCTTCGAACCCCGCCGTGATTCCCACTCTCTGATAGACGGCGCATTGGGCATACAATTTCCGCGCGCAATAAAAACATTTCTTGCAGGGAATGTG